>JAJXTQ010000420.1 GCA_021783685.1 Pseudomonadota bacterium
GCGTACGCCCTGCTCGACGATCTCCGCCAGGTACTGAGCCTGTTCGGCGTCCAGTATGAAGATATGCCCGATCAGATCCTCGTCGAGATTGAGAAAGTGCGCGGAGAACGGGTCGGGATGATCGAGGTAGATGAGGTAAGACCTCGTGTCCGGATCCTCCGGGTCGAGCGGCATCATCACCGCCTTGCCCAGCCAGGCAAGCCTGGCTGCCTGGTTGAACTGGCGGATATCGAGCTTCTTGCCCTTCTTGTACTTGTTGAGCTCGTTGCGGATCTGGCCGACGTCGGTGACTTTGATATTTTTCATGCTCCTACCCTGTCTTCAGGCGCCACTCCGACAGGCCGTCCCGCCCGCAGCGGACTACCGCTCCCGCTCCGGCAGCTACTGTCCTTCCGCGTCCGTGGAGGACGGTTTGGCCACGTCGGTCAGCGAATCCAGGATCGCGCCCGGCGCGCTCATGATGTTGGTGAATCCATGTTCTCCGATCATGCTCGTGTCCGGGAAAAACACCGCGATGCGGTAGCGCGCGGCCAGCGCGATCGCCCGGTTCCCCTGAACCATCATCTCGTACGGAAGAAAAGCAGTGGCACGATTCGGGCCGTAGTCGATGACATCCATGATCTTCTTGTCGGTGTTCTTCGCGTCCGAATGGGGATGGGCGCCCTTGTTGATGCCCACGCCGAACACCGTCACCTGCTTTCCGGGCACCCTGATTTCATAGACCTTGACCGTACCACCCGCATGGGCGGCCAGGTTCCGCTCGACGGTAGCAACACCGACGGCATAACTGGAATAGGTCGCAAGATAATCCACATCTTTGAAATACGGCATACCCATCATGTAATGATACTCGCCCGGGCCGAGATCCTGTACCCGTACGCCCGTCCTCGAACCAAAGGCAAACTGGTCGCCCAGTGCCACCTTGAGCATCGCGGCCACCCCCTTGAGTTCGCCGAGCCCGTAGGCGACACCCATATAGGCGGGATTCACGTAGGAAACCTGGATCTTGCCATCCACTTTGGTAACGGCCACGTGCTCGGCCACGCCGAACCCGCCATTCTTGGCGCGGGCCGCCGCCTCCTTGAGTTCCCGGTCGGTCACGATGATCACCCGGGCCGAAGGATAGGGCGAATAGCTGCCTGCCAGATCAAACCCCTGGGACGCCAGCTGCAGTTCGACGAGGTTCGCGATGTCGAGCACGCTCATCCCGTCGGGCGGCGGATTACCCATGATGTAGGGCTTAAGGCGCACTGCCGCCGCCCGGACTGGCATCGTGGCTGCGATTCCAAGCACCATGATGGACAAAAGCCATTGCAACGCATTCTTCTTCACAGAGTTCTCCTCCGAATTGGCAAGCATCGAGCGTAGCGCTGGGCGTGTGGACATCCGAGTCGAATTGCTTCCGGCGCTGCCACGGCAAGGCAAGGCGCTTCAGGCCGCGCAGAGCGTGCCATCCTTCCAGCCCGAATTCAATATCACCACACAGGACCAATTGAACCGGATCCTGGACATTGTCTCTATAAAAATAATGCAAACAACGGGCCAACGTGCTTCCGGCGCCATGCGGGCCCCTGGCAAACGGATTTCCTGAACTGCGTTCGCCGTCAACGGCTTGCAGTTCAGCATTGGGGGCTGCCAAGCGCAACCGATCTTGAGCCTGGCGCGATCACCCTATATATTGGAATGCGCTCCGGCACCATCATCTTCACGTCGTTACCCGCATCCCGTGCCGAGGTACTGAGGTGATCGCCATGGCCAATGAGCGTCGGAATGAGGACAAAGCCGTTGCTGCCGGCCACATCGCGGGACCCGGTCCGTTGCCCATCGTCCTGCGGGTCAATGGCGAGGACCACGGTCTGATGGTCGAACCGCGCACCACACTCGCCGAGGCACTGCGCGGTCCGCTCGGTCTCACCGGCACCAAGATCGCGTGCAATCATGGAGTCTGCTCGGCCTGCACCGTCTGGCTGGACGATCTCGCGGTCGCATCCTGCAGCGTTCTGGCCATCGAGGTGGGGGAACGGAGGATCACCACCATCGAAGGCCTGGCCGGGCAGGAACACCTGCATCCCGTCCAGGAAGCCTTCATCGCCCACGACGCCATCCAGTGCGGCTTCTGTACGCCTGGCCTGGTCATGTCCTGCGCGGCGTTGCTGGCACGCAATCCTCACCCGGACCGGAAGGAAATCGAGACGGCCATCAGCGGTCACCTATGCCGCTGCGGAACCTATCCGCATGTCGTGCAGGCCATGCTGGCTCTGGGAACACGGGAGGAACCTGATCTTGAATGACGAGCTTCCGCGGCGACGCGAGCAATTGCCCTTCGGCCTGGCCCATCTGGGGCTCGAGACGGTCGAACGGGAAATCCCTGCCGGCGAACCGCCGGCACTCGGGCCCAATGCCGGCCTGCGCCAGATCGGCAAGAATGCGCCGCGCTGGGATGCACACGCAAAGGTCACCGGCGCCGCCCGCTATACGGTGGACGTAGCGCTGCCGGGAATGCTGCATGCCGCCGTGCTGCGCTCGCCGTGGCCACATGCCCGTCTGCGCTCGATCGATCTGTCCCGCGCCGCCGCGGCACCCGGCGTGCATGCAGCGCTCGGGGTTGCGGAGCCGCTGGTGTCCGGAAAACCCATCGTTCTGCGATATGTCGGTCAGCCGGTTGCGGCCGTGGCCGCCGAAACGCCGGCGCTGGCGCAAGCCGCATTGCAGCTGATCGACGTGCGCTATGAGCCTCTGCCCTTCGTGACCGATCCGGATCGCGCG
>JAJXTQ010000421.1 GCA_021783685.1 Pseudomonadota bacterium
GTTGCCGGACATCGTCCAGGGGAATGTCGATGGAAATGGCGCCGAGCACGGTCCCCTGGCTGACCATGTGGCACTGCAGGCAGTTGGGCGTGCCGGTGGCGCTGGCGATATAGGGGATGATGGCGCGAAACACCCTCGCGCCATGATTCTCGGTGGCCTTGAAGATCGCCTGTCCATGGTCGAGGACCTCGGTTTCTTCCTTGCCCAGCGGGCTCTCCAAGCTGAGGCCCGGGCCAAACTGCTTATCGACGGCGGGCCCCCGGATTACCCTTACGCCTTGGACGCCGGGCACCCCCTTGAGACGTTCCAGGAATTCCGCGCGTTTGGCTATCGTGCCATTGACCATGCTTTCGGTGAGGCTCTCTCTCACCGTTTCAGCTACCGAACGGGCGTGGCGCTCGGCGGTGTAGAGGGAGAACTCCCGCAGGGTGTAGAGCCCGACGACGAGCACCACCAACAGCACCACCCCCATCAGAGCGGAAAAGATCCAGAGTATTTTTGCGTTGAGGGTCATGTCGTCAAGTCAAGGACTGGTCAAGATAGCCGGCAGTCAGAACCAGCGGTAAGGCCGCGTCGCCACCAGCCGGACGCTGCCGACGCCGCCGCCGGCGAGCCTGCCGCCCACCGGCTCGATGCGCCAGCACAGCAGCGATGCGCCACCGGCGATGACCAGATGCCAATCGAGCTTCGGCCGGTAGCACAGTTCCCGGCGCGTGCCGTCGAAGAACCAGGCGCCTGCGGCTACGGGTTCCGGCCCGCCCGGAGATTCGCCGAGATAGCCCGCCGGCGGCTGCGCCAGATAGCGCACCGGATTGGCCCCGATCAGGTCGGCGATGCGGCCCTCCTGGCCGTGGATGATGTCCCCGGCCATGGCCTGGCGCAGGCCCGAGTCGATGTTGCGCAGCGTCGAGTCGACCACCGTCTTCTCCGAAGCTTCCTCGACCTCCAGCAGGCGCGCCAGGGCGGTGAGCGCCAGTGTTCCGATCACGGCCATGACGACCAGAAACTCGAGCTTGGAGAGCCCGCGCATCGGCCCGCCCGGCCCCATCATTTCTTCAGGGCCGCCCGGCCCAGATCCCAGGTCGGCAGGAAGATCCCCAGCGCCAGGATCAGCACCATGATGCCCAGCATGACGATCAGGATCGGCTCGATCTGCTCCGCCAGGGTCTTCAGTTCGTACTCGACCTCGTTCTGATAGAGCCCTGAGACCTGCTGCATCATGTCGTCCAGCGCGCCGGACTCCTCGCCCACCGCGATCATCTGCAACACCACCGGGGTGAACACCGCGGCGTTGGCAGCCGTGCGCAGGATGCTCTCGCCGCGCTCGACGCCCTCGCGCATGCCCTCGACCTTCTTCGCGATGTAGGCGTTGTCCACGGTCAGCGCCACGTTGGTGAGCGCCTGGATGATCGGCACTCCGCTCTTCATCGCCAGGGCGAAGCTGCCGGCGAAGCGGGCCAGGGTGGCCTTCCGGACGATCTTGCCGGCGATGGGAAAGCGCAGCTTGGTCTTGTCCCACCAGTAGCGGCCGGCGACGGTCGCGGTGTAGCGCTTGAAGGCGAAGGCCGCCGCGGCCGCACCACCGAGCATGACCGGCCACCAGGCCACCATGAAACCGGAGAAGCCGAGCAGGATCCGCGTCATCAGGGGCAGTTGCGCGCCGAAGCCCTTGAACACCTGGGCGAAGGCCGGAATCACGAAGATATTCACCACCACCAGGGCGATGCCCATGGCGGCGACGACGAAGCTGGGATAGCGCAGCGCCGACTTCACCTGTCCGCGCATGAAGCGCTCGAACTCCATGTGCTCGAACAGGCGGATGAAGATCTCCTCCAGCCGGCCGGTCATCTCGCCGACCCGGACCATCGACAGATAGAAGGGCGTGAATACCTTGGGGTGGCGCGCCATCGACACCGACAGTTCGCGGCCGGAATCGAGGCTCTCGCGGATCTGCTGCAGCACCTCCTTCATCGCCGGATTGCTGCTCGATTCCTGCAGGCCGGCCAGAGCGCGCATGATCGGCACCCCGGCCTTGAGCAGCGAGTGGATCTGCCGGGTGAACAGCATCACGTCCAAGTGCAGGACCTTGGGCTTGAACCACTGGATCTGGACGCTGCCGCCGGCGGCGGCCTTGACGGCGGCGGCAGCGGGATCGATGGACAAGGGCGTGATGCCGCGGCCCGCGAGCCAGTCGGCGACCCCGGCCGGACTCGCGCCCTCCTGCTGGCCGCTGACCTCGTTGCCGCCGGCGTCGCGGCCGCGGTAGGCATAGTTGGGCATGCCTCAATCCTCGAACTGGTTGCTGATGCGCATCGCCTCGTCGACCGTGGTGCGGCCTTCGAGCACCAGACGCACCGCGTCGCGGCGCAGGGTGTCGCCGGCCATCTGGCTGCGGCCGACGCGCATGAATTCGGCGGGGTCGCCGTGGTTGGCGGCCTCGACCAATTCCTGACTCATCTCCAGCAGTTCGAACACGCCCTGCCGCCCGATGTAGCCGCCGTTGTTGCAATGGGCGCAGCCGCGGCCCCGGCGATAGCGGTGTTCGTCTACCCGGTCGCCCAGTTCGTAGCGCAGCCATTCGCGTTCGTACGGGAGCAAATCATGCGGCTCGCTGCAGTTGTCGCAGATCACCCGCACCAGGCGCTGGGCCAGCACCAGCTGCAAGGAGAGCGCCACCATGTAGCGCGGCACGCCCATGTCGAGCAGGCGCACCGGTGTCGACAGCGCGTCGTTGGTGTGCAGCGTGGACAGCACCATGTGGCC
>JAJXTQ010000422.1 GCA_021783685.1 Pseudomonadota bacterium
TGACGAGATGGGCGAAGGCCTGGCGGTCGCCCGCGCGTATCCTCGTCAAGATCGTGTCGATGTCCATGAAGCCGGTTTCGGTGGTGGGCTTGCTCCCTTATACCGGCAAAGCCGAAAAAGGTTACACGCCGAGCGGCGGGCGACCGCCCCGGACCCGGGCGATCGCGATCGACTTCAAGTGCGGTGCTTGGAAATGACGGTGCTGCAGGCCGGACCGTAGGCCGGGCTTACGACGGCGCCGGAAATGCGCTACAGCCGGGTCAGAGCATATTGAACAGGTCGCCGACCACGTTCTCGGCCACGCCCATGCCGGCGCCCAGACCGAGGCCGGTGACCAGGTTGCCCATGAAGCCGCCGCCAAATCCGCTGCCCATGCCGCTCGACCAGCCGCGCGGCTGCATCGTCGGTTGCGGGTGGGTCTGGAGTTGCTGTTCGAGCATCTGGATGTATTGCGCCATCTGCTGCATCATCTGCGCGCCCATCTGCTGATAGCCCTGGACCGAGAGCGCGATCGTGCGCAACGCCATGGTCAGATCCTTGCCGGTCGCCTCGTCCTTGGCGTCGGTCTGGAGCCGTTGCGCCAGGAGTTGCATCTGCTGCAGGATGCCCTGGGATTGCTGCTGCAATTGGCCGGCCTGCTGTTCTGCGAGTTGATAGTCCATGCGCCATTCCTCCGGATCGGGGTTGAAAGAACTGTTTCGATCCGATCGGGGAAGCTTAGTTCCAATCAGCCGGCTCCCGGCCGACGCGGGTCCAGGCCGCCGCGCGGAGTCGATGCCGCCTCCACGCCTCGATAGTAATCGCCGAAGGCTCTGTCCTCGACCAGAATGTGATTGGCGAGCCACTTGTACAGGAAGGTGGCGAGTTCCGCCGGGTCGAAGTTCTCGTCGAATTCGATGCGGATTTCAAAATCGCGTACCCGCGCCAGCAGACTCTGGTGCAACTCGGCGTGGGCCGCCAGGGCGGGATAAGCCGCCTCTTTCATCAGGGCTTCTTCGCTTGCAAAATGCGTGCGGGTGTAGTCGAACAGCTCGACAACGGCGCTGCGCACGGCCCGCGCGGCGGACGGATCGCTGCTCTGGCAGGCGTCATGAACCGCGCCGATAATCTGGAACAGTGTCCGGTGCTCTTGGTCGATGCGCGGCACTCCGACCAGGAATTTCGCGTCAAGAAACGGCCGCACGTCCATCGCTCACCCTGATTATGAGAGGCCGCGACACGCGCAGCCCCGTTGGAATTTGCGCACCGTTCGATCGGTCGCCATGATGCCGCGGAATGTATAGCTTTATCGATATCTCCGTCAAGGCGCCGGCCCGGCGCCTGCGCATGGTCCGGATCATGCGCAGGCGCGCGCCAGCAGCGCATCGAAGCCCGGGTAGCGCTCGGGCGTCAGGGCGAACTTGCTGGTGCAATCGCTGTGGGATTCGCCGCTCTTCAGCGCCGCGATGAAGCCCTTGCCGTCGATGATCCAGCTGCCGCCTTGCAGCGTCACGCCGCGGGCGAAGAGCGCGTCGGGCAGGCAGCCGGCGCTGGGTCCGATCAGCGCGAACCAGCGGGCATTGCGGCAGTGGCCGGCGATGCGATCCAGCGTGTCGTTCAACAGCAGGGTGCTCGTCGATATCACCTTGTCGCAGTCGGCGAGTTCCCCGGCATCGAGCGTCACGCGATAACCGTCGCGCTCGCCGGCCAGCTCCGCCTTCAATTCGACGACGGTGAGCCGGGCGCCGCTGGCGAGGATGCGTCCCAGCAGCGGCGTGAACAGCCCGATCATGCCGACCTGCTCGCCCGGCTGCGGATTCATCTGGCCGATCGAGTCGGAACTTTTTTCGGGTCGGTATCCCGCCCGGTCGAACAGGCAGCGCGAGAGCGCGTTGGCGGTAGCGAAGCCGATGGTCTTCCAGACCCCCTCGTCGCGGGCGTAGCGGCGCGCCACCTCGAGCGCATCGGCGCCGCGCAGGCCAAAGCCGTCCTGCCCATCGCGCAGCCGCGCCAGCGTGTCGTCGAGCAGCACGAAGGACAGGCCGATAGAGCCGTCTTCGAGTTCCAGCGCGCAGAACTCGCCCCGGTAATCCTGGTCGGTGTCGACCGTCGGCAGGTGCAGCGCACGGATGCGGGGCAGCGGGCCGCCTCGGGCGGCGAAGGCCTCCAGTTGCGCCAGGTAGTCGTCGGCAAAGCTCATCGGTGCATCCTCATCTGGCAGCGTGCCGGCCGGCACGCCGGAAACGCTGGATTCAAGCACGAAATCGGGGCGCCCGCCCTGACTTTGCTCATGGCGGAAACGCGCATTCGCTGCTATGGCGGTGCTATATTCCTTCGCCGATGCGACACGAGCTGCCCGGAGAGAATATGGGACTGAACGACACCTATGCCAAGTTGGAACCCGCGCGCGCCGAGATCGATGCGCTCGAAGAGCCCGTGCTGATCGAATTCGGCTCGCCCGATTGCGGCCATTGCCGCGCCGCCCAGCCGCTGATCGCGCAAGCCTTCGCCGCCCACCCGCGGGTGCGCCACATCAAGATCGAAGACGGCCGGGGCCGCCCGCTGGGGCGCTCGTTTCGCGTGAAGCTCTGGCCGACGCTGATCTTCCTCAGGCAAGGCAAGGAGATCGAACGCCTGGTCCGCCCCGCCGATGCCGGCGCCATCGAACTGGCGCTGGCGCGGATCGACGTCGGCCCGTGAGTCCCTGGGATGCCTCCGAGCTCGACCGCGCGGGCCTGAACCTGCAGGCCGTCTTCGATCTGGACGGGCTGCCCGCGGACATG
>JAJXTQ010000423.1 GCA_021783685.1 Pseudomonadota bacterium
GAATGGCTTTTCAACGCTCGGGGAGCGCATACGGCAACTCGCGCGGCCGGAAGACGGCATTGCCGCAATCGGGGAGGGTGATGTCGCCGGTGCCGAGCACGTCCTGTCGCACCACCGCCATTGTCAGGTATCCGCCATCGGGATGTCGGGCGGCGGCGATCACGGTGCCGGCGGCCTCATCCGCCGCTTCGCCGGCGCGGACCAGCGACATGCCGGGGCGCGGCGGCGTATCGGCCTGGGCGAGGCCGATACGCAGGCGACGCTTGATCTCGCCGCGATGGCGCACGCGGGTGACGGTCTCCTGCCCGGGATAGCAGCCCTTGCCGAAGCCGATCGCGCCGAGCGCGTCGAGATTCAACATCTGGGGGATGAACTGCTCGGCGGTTTCGGCGCTGAGGAAGGGCTCGCCGGCCTGGATGGCGAGCAGAGCCCAGGCCGCGGGGCCCACCGGCGCGCCATGCACCTGCAGTCGTTGCCACAGCGTCTTCATCTCGGTCAGCGGGCCGAGCGCCAGCCAGCGCGCCGGGCCGGGCAGGGCGACCAGCGTCGTGTCCTGAGCAGTGAGCACTGCGAACGGCCGGGTCGGCAGCGCGCCGCCCATGGACTCCTGCAGGTCATCGGCCAGCGCCGTTCCCGCGACGCCGATGCGGATCAGGGTTTCGGAGGCGTCTTCCAGCGTCACCCGGGCGCGCAGCACGAAACGGCGCAGCCGGGCGAGGACATCCTCAAGCTGCTCGCGTGGGAGCATGAGATAGAAATCCTCGCCGCGCATGAACAGGATGAAGCTGGCGATCACCTTGCCCTGCGGGCTGAGGTAGCAGGCGAACGAGGCCTGCTCCGCGGAGACCGTGCCGACATCGGTGGCGAGCTGTGCCTGCAGGAAGCTGCGTGCATCCGCCCCCCGTACTTCCAGCAAGCCCAGATGCCCGAGATCGGCCACGACCGGGGCCCCGAGCACCATGCGGCGCTCCCGTTCCGGATTGCCGAAGTGGATGAGCCTGCCATCGGCAAGTTCCGCGCCGGCATCGGTCAGAAACGTGGCCCATTCAGGCTTCATGAGGGGAACTCCTTTCGAAAATGGCCATTTCGAAATCATGCGGCAAGTTTCATTCCAGAGGCGGTGGCAGCACTCGTCCGCCTTGCGCAGCCGGCGTCGTTTCAGTATAAATGCCGCAGTCATCGCGAGGGGGGAGGCCGGGATGGAAACGACAACTGCCCTCGAGCCCGCCGCAGACGCCGCGCCACAGCCGCCGGAACCGGCGGCGCAACAGCCGCCATGTCCGCCCGAGGAAATCGGCGGCCCCAAGGGCCTCGAGCCAACCCGTTACGGGGACTGGGAACGCCGCGGACGCTGCATCGATTTTTGATCATGGCCTGCGGCCGCCTGCGCCGCAGGTCCGTCCCTGCGGACATGCCGCGCTTGGACTGGATCGGTTGACCGGATTTGGGGTATGGGCCGGATTCTCCGGGCTCGTGCGGTCGACCGCCCGATTCGTATCGTTGGGAGGGAGACCTGTGCAACACCCACGCCCCCTGTCGCCGCACCTGCAGGTGTATCGCTGGTCGCTGACCATGGCGATGTCCATCCTGCATCGCGCGACCGGCATCGCGCTCTCGGTCGGCAGCGTGCTGCTCGTGTTCTGGCTCGCGGCCCTCGCGGCAGGTCCGGACGCTTTCGCCACGGCGCAGGCGGTGGTCGGCTCCCCGATCGGCCTGTTGCTGCTGTTCGGCTGGTCGGTCGCGCTGTTCTATCACCTGTGCAACGGTATCCGGCATCTGTTCTGGGACATCGGCATGGGTTTCGAGAAGTCTCAGGCGCGCCGCAGCGGCTGGCTCACGCTGGTGGGCACCGGTCTGCTGACCATCCTGGCCTGGGGCCTTGGCCTTTCCGGAGGGCTGTGAACATGGACATGCGTACACCGCTCGCCCGCGCCAATCATCTCGGATCGGCGCGCGAAGGGGCCCACCACTGGTGGTGGCAACGCCTCACCGCCCTGGCGCTGGTGCCGCTGATGCTCTGGCTGGTCGGCTCTCTGGTCGCCACGACGGGCGCTGACTACACCGCGATGCGGGCCTGGGTCGCCCGGCCGGGTGTGACACTGGGGCTGGTCACCCTGCTGATCGCGCTCTTTTATCACGCACAGATCGGCCTGCAGGTGATTCTTGAGGACTACGTCCATACCGAAGGGCTCAAGCTGGCTGCGCTGATCGCAGTGCGCGCCGCCTGCTTCCTGCTGGGCCTGCTGGGTGTGATTTCCGTGTTGCGCATCGCCTTCGGGAGCTGATCGGATGAGTGAGGCATATCGTTTCGTCGACCACCAGTACGACGTCATCGTGGTCGGCGCCGGCGGGGCGGGCCTGCGGGCCACCTTCGGCATGGCCACGCAGGGTCTGGCGACGGCCTGCATCACCAAGGTCTTCCCGACGCGCTCGCACACCGTGGCCGCCCAGGGCGGCATCTCGGCCGCGCTCGGCAACATGGGCGAGGACGACTGGCGCTTTCATTTCTACGACACCATCAAGGGCTCCGACTGGCTCGGGGACCAGGACGCCATCGAATACATGTGCCGCGAGGCCATCCCGGCGATCCTCGAACTCGAACATTATGGCGTGCCGTTCTCCCGCACCGATGCCGGCAAGATCTACCAGCGGCCGTTCGGCGGCATGACCACCCACTACGGCCAGGGTATCGCGCAGCGCACCTGCGCCGCGGCCGACCGCACCGGCCATGCCATCCTGCACACGCT
>JAJXTQ010000024.1 GCA_021783685.1 Pseudomonadota bacterium
TTCATAGTGGACAACGAACTGGTGAAGCAGGGAAAAGCGCTCTCAGGTGCCTGTCGGTCACGTCAACCGCCCGGTCGACAGAGGAACCCGACTTGCCACACCCCGGCGGCACAGGTTACCTTCCACCGATCATTGGGCGACAGCGCGCTCGCGCAGCGGCGATCAGGATGGAAAGGCAGGCATGAAGGACCTCGGCGCTCGCATTTCACAGGATTATAAGGCCCGCCCCACCGCAAAGCCTCAATCACCCAAAAGCAGCCCGTTGCACTGGTTCATTTTCGGGGCCGCGCTCCCCATCCTGTCGCTGAGCTTCGCGCTTCATATGGGCGATGCCGCCGCGATGAGGCAGATGATCGAGCCGGGGGTCGGGGAGTCTCCCATCGTGATGGACGCGGAGCAGTCCGAGGGCATTCTCCGGCTGACGGCACAGACCCTGAATGACATTCTGGGGGATGCGAGCCACGGCGGATCCGCAGATCTGCTGCAAGAAGATCGTCCGTTCGCCCTGAATCCAACGGAGGATCCGTTCGTGGATCCGGACTGGATCTCCCTCACCGTGACTGCCGGCGATTCGCTGTCGCGCATCTTCGACCGCTTCGAGCTGCCCCGGGAAGACCTGCGCGCCCTCTCTCAGATCGGCAGCCACAAACGCTACTTGCGCGATCTGCAGCCGGGCGACGAGTTTCGCATCAAGATCGACGATGGCGGCCGCATCGCCGAGCTGGTCCATGACGTCGATCCCTTGAAGACACTCCACCTGACGCGCAGCGGCGAGCAGTTCAAGTCCGAACTCATCACCCACCCTGTGGAAAGGCGGCCCGTCACGGCCCGCGGCACAGTCCGAAGCTCGCTGGTCCAGGCGGGCACCGAGGCCGGCCTCAGCTATGCCGCTGTCCTTCAGTTCGCGGAGATCTTCGGCTATGAGATCGATTTTGCCCTCGATCTGCGCGAAGGCGACGAACTGACCGTCGTGTACGAGGCCGGCTTCAGAGACGGTGAAAAGGTCGTCACAGGACCCATTCTCGCGGCAGCGTTCACGAATCAGGGCAAGACCTACCGGGCGATTCGATACGGCAACGGTGACCAAGGCCGTTATTACGCGCCGGACGGTACCAGCCTGCGCAAGGCGTTCCTGCGCACGCCGGTCGATTTCAGCCGCATCAGCTCGGGGTTCAATCTCGGGCGGCGCCATCCCATCCTCAATACGATCCGCGCGCACAAGGGCGTGGATTATGCCGCGCCGGCGGGGACCGCCATCAAGGCGGCCGGTGACGGGAAAGTCATCTTCCAAGGCCGCAAAGGCGGCTACGGCAACGTCGTTGAAATCGCGCATGGCCAGCATCACAGCACGCTTTATGCGCACATGAGCCGCTTTGCCAAGGGGACATCGGTTGGCGCGGCGGTC
Source organism: Pseudomonadota bacterium (assembly GCA_021783685.1). The sequence goes on from JAJXTQ010000024.1 coordinate 1,406, forward strand.
CGCGCCGGCCAGACCATCGGCTACGTCGGATCCACCGGCCTTGCCACCGGCCCGCACTTGCACTACGAATTGCGGGTCGACGGCGTCCATCGCGACCCCCTCAAGGTCAATACGGCGCTCGCAGACAACCTGACCGGCCGCGAACTCCGGGAATTCAGGCAGCAAGCCGCGCCGCTGCTGGCGAGCCTCGAACCGGCCCGTCCTACGCATCTGGCGCAGAATCGAGCCACGCCATCCGCCAACTGAACGGTCAACGTCCGCTGATGCGCTTGATCGGCCTCATGTCCGGCACCAGCGCGGACGGCATCGATGCCGCCTTGCTGGGCATCCGAAACGGCTCGCCCACGCTGGAAGCCGTCCACTGCGAACCCCTGCCCGGCCGCCTTGCCCGTCAGATTCGAGCCATCTCACGCCACCCGACGGGCGGTACGCTGGATGCGGCGCTCACGCTCGACCTGCAACTGGGCGCCTGTTTCGCACGCGCCGCTTTGACGCTCGTCCGGCGTGCCGGTCTGCACCCCACCGCGATTCACGCGATCGGCCTGCACGGTCAAACCCTGCGTCATCGTCCGAAACACCGCCACCCTTATTCCCTGCAGATGGCCAATGCCCAGCGCGTGGCGCTCGAAACCGGCATCACGACCATTGCCGATTGGCGCATGCGCGACATCCTGCTGGGCGGCGAAGGCGCGCCGCTGGTACCCCTATTCCATGCCGAAAGGTTCGCGTCCTCGCAGGAAACGCGCGCCGTTCTCAATCTGGGCGGCATCGCCAATCTGACGCTGCTGGATACCGAGGGGCGCATCGTCGCCGGCTTCGACTGTGGACCGGCGAACTGCCTAATGGATGCCTGGACGAGACAGCATCAGGGGTGCCGTCATGACGCGGATGGGGCGTGGGCTCGGACTGGCCGGGTCTTGCCCGAGTTGCTGGCGCGGATGCTGGCGGACCCCTATTTCGCTGCCCCGCCGCCCAAGAGCACCGGCCTGGACCGGTTCAATCCGAACTGGCTTCGGCAAAGCATGGCCCGGCTGGATGCGTCGATGGCGCCAGCGGACGTGCAACGCACGCTGCTCGAGCTTACGGTGGAATCCGCCGCCGCAGCGCTGGACGGAATGACCCCGGCGCCTCAACGCCTCCTGGTGTGCGGCGGTGGGGCACATAACGGCTTCGTCATGGAACGGCTGGCGGATCGGCTGGCGCCCGTGCCGGTCGAATCGACGGCAGCGCTGGGGTGGGATCCGGAATGGATCGAAGCCGCGGCGTTTGCCTGGCTGGCGCACCGCACCCTGAATGGCGAACCGGGGAACGCGCCAACCGTCACCGGCGCCCGCCGGGCCGGCATCATGGGCGCCGTGTTTTTACCCGGCTAGGCGTGCCCAAAGGCATTCTCGGCGCCGCCCCGATGACGGCATGCGCGCGCACCTATACGGAAAAAGACGAGCCGCAGCCGCAGGTGGTGGTGGCGTTGGGATTCCGGATCACGAAACGCTCACCCTCCAGTCCCTCGGCATAGTCGATTTCCGCGCCCTGCAGATAGTGGATGCTCGTGGCATCGACCAGCAGAACGACGCCGGCGTTGGCGATCTGGACATCGCCTTCCTGTTCGGTTTCATCGAAGGTGAACCCGTACTGGAACCCCGAACACCCGCCGCCGGAAACGAACACCCGCAGTTTCAGGTCGGGGTTCTTTTCCTCTTCCAGCAACTGACGCACCTTGCCGGCCGCCGCATCGGTGAAAAGCAGCGGCGTCGGCGCCGGGGGACTCATCGTTTCCGCACCTGCCTGATTCATGATTTGGATCCTCGTCTACCTGCCCTTGCGAGCAGTCTTACACATTGAAACGGAAATGGACCACGTCGCCTTCTCGCAGGACATAATCCTTGCCTTCCAGACGCCACTTGCCGGCCTCCTTGGCGCCCGCCTCACCCTTGCATGCCACGAAGTCCTCATAGCCGATGACCTCGGCACGGATGAAGCCGCGCTCGAAATCCGTGTGGATCACGCCAGCGCCCTGCGGCGCCGTGGCCCCGACGCGCACCGTCCAGGCCCGCACTTCTTTGACCCCGGCCGTGAAAAAAGTTTGCAGGCGCAGCAACTCGTATGCAGCACGGATCACCCGATCGAGTCCCGCCTCGGCCATGCCCAGATCGGCCAGAAACACCGCCCGGTCGGCTTCATCCAACTGCGCGATCTCAGCCTCGATGGCCGCGCAGATGGGGACCACCTGAGCGCCTTCAGCCGCCGCCATGCGCTGCAGGGCCTCCAGATGCGCCCCGCCACCGGACTCATCCACGTTGGCGACATACATCAGGGGCTTGGCGGTGATCAGGTGCAGCTCGCGCAGGAGCAGATCGCGCGCATGCTCGTCGGTCACGCGGATGCGGGCAGCCTGGCCCTGGTCCAGGATGCGACTGACCTCCTGGAGCAGCGCCACATCGGCTTTGGCCACCGCATCGCCGCTCTTGGCCTTGCGTTCCAGCCGGGTGAGCGCCTTTTCGACGGTGGCGAGATCCGCCAGCGCCAGCTCGGTCTGGATCACCTCGACATCGGACAGGGGATCCACCCGGCCGGCGACGTGGATGACATTGGGATCATCGAAGCAGCGCACGACATGCGCAATGGCATCGGTTTCCCGGATGTGCGCCAGGAACTGATTGCCCAGCCCCTCGCCCTTGGATGCGCCCGCCACCAGCCCGGCAATGTCGACGAACTCGACATGGGTGGGCAGGATGCGTTCGGGATGCACGATGTCCGCCAGCGCCGTCAGCCGGGGGTCGGGGACCGGCACCACACCGACGTTGGGATCGATGGTGCAGAAGGGATAGTTCTCTGCCGCAATGGCCGCGCGCGTCAAGGCATTGAACAGCGTCGATTTGCCGACGTTGGGCAGGCCGACGATACCGCATTGGATACCCATGGTTTCTCGCTTGCTTCAAGAATTGGGAGTGGGTGGGCGAGCGGTATTGAGCGTTTGCATCGCCCACGCCATCCGCCCGGCCAGCATGTCGGGAAAAACAGCCGCCGCGCTCATCAATGCCTCGTCGATCTGCCGCCGCTCCTCGCGCCCCGGGGGATGCAGCACATAGCTCACGACCTGGTCGCGATGCCCGGGATGGCCGATACCGATGCGCAGGCGTGTGAAATCGCCCCCCAGCCGCGCCATGATGTCGCGCAGGCCATTGTGCCCGCCGTGGCCGCCCCCCTGCTTGATGCGGACGGTTCCGACCGGCAGGTCCAGCTCGTCATGGGCGATGAGCAAGGAGGCGGGCTCCAAGCGGTAATATGAGGCGAACGCCTCGACCGCCTGACCGCTGTGATTCATGAAGGTGCTGGGCTTGAACAGCCAGAGCGTGGTGCCGGCAATCTCCAGCCGGCCCAGCTCGCCTTTCAGCCGCGCATCGGGCCGGAGCCGGATGCCCGCCCGATCGGCCAGCGTGTCTACCCACCAGAACCCGGCGTTGTGCCGCGTCTGGTCGTACTCGGCGCCGGGATTGCCCAGTCCGATGACGGCCTGGGGAGGCGGCGGGGAACTCGCTTCGGAACCCCGCCCCATGGTCAACCCGCGTCTGGTGTTTCGGTCGGCTCGACCTTCGGCGGAATCACCGCGACCACGGCCAGATCGCCGGATTCGCCATGGCCGAGCGACGCGAGACGAACGGTTTCCGGCAGCGCCAGATCGGAAAGATGCAGGCTCTCGCCGATATCCAGAGCGCTCACATCCACCTCGATGAATTCAGGCAGATCCTTCGGCAGACAGATCACCTCGACTTCATTGAGCAGATGGGAGATCACGCCGCCGCGCTTGGCCCCCACCGAGGCACCGTCCCCGACGAAATGCAGGGGCACATGGACATGCAGGGCCTGACCGGCCACCACGCGCTGGAAGTCGACGTGCTGGAGGATGCCCGCGCGGTAGACATGGCGCTGCAGCGCCTTCAGGATGACGCTCTGCGACACGCCGTCGACGTCCAGTTCCAGGACGTGCGAATAGAACGCCTCGTGCTCCAGATGCTTCATCATCTCGTTGTTGCTGACGCTGATCGCCTGGGGCGGCTGATCTCCGCCGTAGACGATTCCCGGCACGTCGCCCTGCCGACGCAGGCGGCGGCTCGCACCTTTCCCCGCATCCGACCGGCTCGTGGCCGCCACTTTGAACGTTTCGACACTCATTTCCGTTACTCCAAACGACCTTGCGGTCAATCTGCCCGCCGCGCGACCACGGCGGACGCCAAAGGACGGCTGGATCGCCGCCTCGTTTCGTCAATCGATATACAGCGAACTCACCGATTCATCGCTCGCAATGCGGCGAATCGTCTCGGCCAGCACCTGCGCCACGCTCACCTGCCGGATCTTGCGGCAATTGGCGGCGGCGGACGTCAGCGGAATCGTGTCGGTCACCACCAGTTCATCGAGAACGGAGGATTCGATGCGCTGGATCGCCGGCCCCGAAAGGACCGCATGCGTCGCATAGGCGACGACCTGGGCCGCCCCCTGCTGCTTCAGCGCCGCGGCGGCCTGGCACAGCGTTCCGGCGGTGTCGACGATGTCGTCCACCAGCACGCAGAATTTGTCCTGCACGTTGCCGATGATGTGCATGACCTGAGATTCGTTGGCGCGCGCGCGGCGCTTGTCGATGATGGCCAGATCCGTGTCGTCGAGCCGCTTCGCGATCGCGCGGGCGCGCACCACGCCACCGACGTCCGGGGATACCACGATCAGCTTGCGGTCCTTGCGCTGCTGCCAGATGTCGCCCAGCAAGATGGGCGAGGCATAGACGTTGTCGACGGGAATGTCGAAAAAGCCCTGGATCTGGTCCGCATGCAGATCGACCGTGAGCAGGTGCCGGATGCCCGCCGAGACCATCATGTTGGCGATGAGTTTCGCCGTGATCGGGACCCTGGCCGAGCGCACACGCCGGTCCTGGCGTGCATAGCCGAAGTAGGGCACCACCGCGATCACCTTGCGGGCCGAGGCGCGGCGCAGCGCATCGGTCATGATGAGCATTTCCATCACGTGATCGTTGGTGGGCGCGCTGGTGGTCTGGATGAGGAAGATGTCGCGACCGCGGACATTGTCCTCGATCTCGACCGTGACCTCGCCGTCGCTGAACCGGCCGACGGCGGCCTTGCCCAGCGGCACCATGAGGTGATTGGCGATGGCCTGCGCCAAGGGCCGGTTCGCGGTGCCCGAGAAGACCATGAATCTGGCGCCGTCGAGGCCAGGACCTTGCCCTTCGAATGTCATCGTCATTCCCATGTGGGGACAGCGATCCGCCGGCCCATGCGCGACGGATCATTGGCAACTGGCTGGGGCGCCAGGATTCGAACCTAGGAATGCGGGGATCAAAACCCCGTGCCTTACCGCTTGGCTACGCCCCAGTAAACTCCGTCAAACCGGTTGGACTCGCGTGGCGACCATTGCAGCCAGCCGCTCGTGCAACGGCGAGTGGTTGCGCCCGCGCGCAACCACCCCGGCACAACCGGCTGGGCACCGGCGCAACAGCGCCTGGGCCGTTTCGGCTCGCTCGAAGGCCGCAAAAGCAGCGCCGCCGCTTCCCGTGAGGCGGGCCGGCGCATGGCGCCCGAGCCAGTCCATCATCTGCGCAACCGCCGGATAGAGGCGACGCACCACCGGCTCGCAATCGTTGCGCCCGGCTCCTGCGAGAAAGTCGGCCATTTTCATGCGCGGGGTGTTTCTTGTCAAATCAGGCGCTTCAAACACCCGCGCGGTCGAAACGAGGACATCGGGCCAGACGATGAGATACCAAGACTCAGGGCATTCCACGGGAACGAGTCGCTCACCGACGCCTTCGCCCCAGGCGGCGTGTCCGCGCACGAAGACGGGCACATCGGCGCCCAGCGTCAAACCCAGCGCGGCCAGCTCATCCACAGAGCATCCCGTCTGCCAGAGATGGTTGAGCGCGACCAGGACGGTTGCGGCATCCGAGCTGCCACCGCCAAGGCCGGCCCCCTGGGGGATGCGCTTGCGGACCCGGATCCGCACGCCAGCCTGCACACCTGCATGGGCCTGGAGGAGGCATGCGGCGCGCGCCGCAAGGTCCTGATCCGGGGCGACGCCAGCCGCGCCTTCCAGCAGCTGGATCGCGCCATCCGCAGTCGGCTCGAGCATCACCTCATCGGCAAAATCGACGAACTGAAACAGCGTCTGGAGCTCATGATAGCCATCCGCCCGGCGCCCCAGCACATGCAGGAACAGGTTCAGCTTGGCGGGCGCCGGCCAGGCCGTCGCGCTCATCGCCCCGGCTCGTGGCACAGTTGCGCGGGATCGAGCTCCCAGCGTTCGATCAGCAGGCGCACCGAGCTCCCAGCGCGTTCGAGGCGCAACCGGGATGGCAAGGGAACGGCGCCCGCGGCATGATCCATAGCCTCGTAACGCACCGTCCACCCCGCCTGCTCGAGCACGCGCTGACCCGACTGCACGCGCCACTGCGCGGAGCCCGCCGTCGGATCGGGCAAGCCCAGCGCCCAGAAGCGCAAGGCCCGGACCGGCAAGGGATAGCCGAGCACGGCGGCGAGCACCGCTTCAGGCGCGGCCTGATATTCACGCCGTTCGCCGCGAGCCTCCACCACCACGTTTGCGTCGTCGCCCGCGATGCGCGCGCCGCCCGCGCCGAGCGGTCCCTCGGCGTTCAATCGATAACCGGCGCCGCGCTGCTCCCAGCGCAGCCGAAAGCTGCCCGACTCATCGGGAAGACGAAAGGCGACCCGCCCCTGCAGCGCCCAGTCATGGACGCACACCAGAGCCCGGGTCGCTGCGTCGGCGACCGTCGGGGGCGGCGGCTGCCGGGGCTTAAGGGGCGCGCATCCGGCGACGACCAGCGCAGCGGCACCCAGACCCAGCCGCACCGCGCCCGATGCGCTCATTCCTCACCATAACGCCGCAAGGTTTGCCGGAGGACCGGATGATCGGCAAAGGCCTCGCGGGCCTTTTGCCAGATCTCCCGCGCTTCGCCACGACGTCCCTGCCGCCAACGCAACTCTCCCAGATGCGCCGCCACCTCCGGGTCATTCAGCCGTTCATAGGCCTGGACGAGATAGCGATCCGCGGCATCCAGATCGCCCTGGCGGAAATACACCCAACCGAGACTGTCGAGCATGGCCGGATTGTCGGGGTCGCTGGCCAGCGCGCGCCGGACGAGATCCTCGGCCTCCTGCAGTCGATCGGTGTGGACCGCCAGAAAATAGCCCAAGGCGTTGAGGACCAGCGCGTCTTCCGGCTTGCTGGCGATCAAGGACCGCAGATCGGCCTCGGCGAGATCCAGGTTGCCGGCCTGCTCGGCCGCGAGCGATCGCCAATAGCGCAGATCGCGGTTGTCCGGATAGCGGTTCAATGCTTCGGTGAATACCGCCGCCGATTGATCGGGGACGCCGGCCCGGTAGAGCCATTCGCCCTCGCCTTGATACAGCGCCGGCGCAAGGCTGGGGTTGCGCTCGCGCAACTGGGCCAGATGGGCGCGCCCCGCCTCCATGCGGCCCAGATCGCCGAGCGTTTCCGCGATCAGCAATTGCGCCTGGATCACATGACTGCCACCGCTCACCTGGGACAGCCACTGCAGCGCGTTCTGCAGGCGTCCGCGCCGACGCTCGAGGATGCCGAGGTAGTAGTAGGCGTCCATGGACCGGTTGCCGCTTGCGGCCAGGCGCGACAGGTGGTCGAGGGCGGCATCGTCATCGCCCTCCTGCATCTTCAGCAGGCCCAGCGCGTACAACGCCTCGGGTTGGTTCGGGGCGGCTTTCAGGATGGCCTCGAACGACTGCGTCGCCTCCTCGAGGCGACCCAATTGCAAGAGGACACGGGCCTCGTCCAGCCGCAGTGCCTGGTCGTCGCCATGCTTGCGGACCACGGCCCGCAACTGCGCCAGTCCGGCCTCCGTATGGCCCTGGCGGATCTGGATCTGGGCCGCCAGGGCTTGAGCCTGGTACCAGTTCGGCGCCAGCTCGCGCGTTCGCACGATCGACTGCTGGGCCCGATCGAGGTCGCCGGCCATCAGGGCGAGCCGCGCATCGGCATAGTGGAATTCGGCCCATCCGGCGTATTGCCGGGCCAAGGGATCGAGCAACGCGAGCCGTGCCGGTCGATCGCGAACCTCTTCGGCGAGCACTGCGGGCAGATCCAGCAGGGCTTCCGCCTCGCCGTCCGGTTGCGCCGCCACCAGTTGCGCGAGCGCGCCGCCGGCTGCAGCGAGATCACCGGCGGTCAGCGCTGCGGAAAACCGGATCTGGAGAGGCGGCAGTGCAGCGGGGTCCTGACGATGCCAGCGGTCGGCCAGATCGGCGGCCAGCGTCAGATCGCCGGCTGCCAAGGCCGCCTGAGCGCCACGCTGCAGCAAATCCACATCGTCGGTGAGGGCCGCAGCCCGGGCATAGGCGCGCGCGGCTTCCGCCGGATTGTTCTCGCGCAGCAACCGCTCGCCGGTGAGCGCCCAGTACGTGGGGCTCTGCTCAGCCAGATCGGCGACCGGACGGGGGGGCGACGGGACCCGATCCCGGACCGGTGCGCCGGGCACGCAAGCGCACAGCAGCGGCAGCAATGCAAATCCCGCGTAGCGGGGCCAGCCAGAGATGTTCACGCCAGAAGCCGCCTCATACCCGTCCACATCAACGAAGCGATGGACTATAGCGTGCCGCCCCAAAGCGGCGCCACCGACCCGATTCTTGTCTTGCGACGACCGTTTGACGCAGAATCGCAGCTCTCGTTCGCCTCGCGCCCCGCAATGCCCCTTTTCAGCGTCGGACTCAATCACACCACCGCCGCCGTGCCGGTGCGTGAACGCATTGCCTATGCCGCAGGCGATGTGGCGCGGGCGCTGGCCGATCTGCGTGCGCAGACCGCCGTGGAGGAGCTGGTACTGCTGTCCACCTGCAACCGCACCGAAATCTACTTCAGAGCCGATGATGACGCGGCCGTCATCGACTGGCTGAGCCGCGATCGGCACATGCCGCGCGCCGAACTCGACAGCTGTCTTTACCGGCTCACCGGCGACGCCGTGGTGCGCCACCTGCTGCGCGTCGCGGCGGGCCTCGACTCCATGGTGGTCGGCGAGGCCCAGATCCTGGGCCAGCTCAAGCAAGCCTACGCGCTCGCGCTCGAGAACGGCCATGTCGGGCATGGACTGAATCGATTGTTCGCCTGCAGCTTCGCCACCGCCAAGCGGGTCCGGACCGATACCCTCATCGGCGCGCAACCGGTATCGGTCGCCTCCATCGCAACCGACCTCGCGCGGCGCATCTTCGCCAATTTTCACGACCATACCGCGCTCCTGGTCGGCGCCGGCCAGATGATCGGCCTGTGCACCCGGCACCTGCACACCCAGGGCGTCGGACGCATCATCATCGCCAATCGCGATGTGGGCCGCGCCGTGTCGCTGGCCCAGAGCGTCCGGGGCTTCGGCATCGGGCTGACCGATCTGGAAGCCCATCTGTCGGAGGCGGATATCCTGATCGCCTGCACGGCCAGCCCGGATCCGCTCATTCACCTGCCCGCGGTGCGCCAGGCCCTGCGGCGACGCAAGCATCGCCCCATGCTGATGATCGATCTCGGCATACCGCGCGACATCGACCCCGAGATCGCCCGACTCGACGATGTGTTTCTCTACACCCTCGACGACCTCGCCGCCGAGAGCCAGCACAACCGCGAGATCCGCTCCGAACAGGCCATCGTGGCCGAAGCCATCGTCGAGGAAGAAACCGAGCGCTTCACCCAGTGGCTCCGCAACCACGACCATCGTCGCTGGTTGCAGCAATGGCGCGAACGCAGCGAGCACATCCGCCGCGCTGCGCTCAGCCAGGCCCATGAGCGGCTGGAGCGCGGCGAGCTTCCGGCCGAGGTGCTGGAGGATCTGTCGCGCGTCCTCACCAACCGGCTGCTGCACACGCCCACCCGGCGCCTGCGCGAGGCCATCCACCAATCCCGACAGGACCTCATCGACGATGCCCGGCGTCTGCTCGATCCGGACGAACCGACGCCATGAACATCACCCCGGGTCTGGCCACCGAACTGGAACGGCTGCGCGACCGCCATCGCGAGGTCTCGGCCCTGCTCAGCGAGCCGTCGGTGCTCGGCGACGCGACACGCATGCGCGCCCTCGGCCGCGAGTACGCGCATCTGGAGGATCTGGTCGCGACCTTCCATGCCTGCGAGGCGGCCGAAGCGCGGTTGGCCGAGGCCGACGCACTGCGCCAGGACAGCGATCCCGAACTGCGGGCGCTGGCCGGCGAGGAGTCGGATGCGGCGCAGCGGGAACTCACCCACCTCAAACACCAACTCCAGCGCCTGCTGCTGCCACCCGATCCCTTCGATGCCAGCAACGTGTTTCTGGAAATCCGCGCCGGCACCGGCGGCGACGAGGCGGCGATTTTCGCCGGCGACCTGTTCCGCATGTACAGCCGCTACGCCGAGCGCCGCGGCTGGCAGGCGGAGATCATCAGCCAGAACGAGGGTGAACACGGCGGCTTCAAGGAAATCATCGCCCGCCTCATCGGCGAGGGCGTCTATTCGCGCCTCAAGTTCGAATCCGGCGCCCATCGCGTGCAGCGCGTCCCCGCCACCGAATCCCAGGGCCGCATCCACACCTCGGCCTGCACCGTGGCCGTGCTGCCCGAGGTCGAGGAGGTCGCCGACCTCGACGTCAACCCGGCGGAGTTGCGCATCGACACCTACCGCGCTTCGGGCGCCGGCGGACAGCACATCAACAAGACCGATTCGGCGGTGCGCATCACCCACCTGCCGAGCGGCATCGTGGTCGAGTGCCAGGACGAACGCTCCCAGCACAAGAACCGCGCCAAGGCGCTCTCGCTGCTGAAAGCGCGCCTGCTCGCCCAGGCGCGCGACAGCCAGCAACAGCAGACTGCCGAGCAGCGCCGCGCGCTGGTCGGCAGCGGCGATCGCTCCGAGCGCATCCGGACCTACAATTTCCCGCAGGGCCGTCTCACCGA
>JAJXTQ010000424.1 GCA_021783685.1 Pseudomonadota bacterium
GGCGCAGCGATTGCCGATGTCGGTGTGAACGGCGTAGGCGAAATACACCGGCGTGGCGCCCACCGGCAGGCGCATGATCCGGCCCTTGGGGGTGAAGACGTAGATCTCGTCGGGAAACAGGTCGCCCTTGACGCTTTCGAGGAACTCCTGCGAGCTGCCGACGCGCTGCTGCATCTCCATGATGCTGTGCATCCACTCGCGCGCCCGGTCCTGCGTGCCGCCGGGCGCCGTCTGCTCGGTGAAGGGATACTGCCAGTGCGCCACCACGCCCACCTCGGCCAGCAGATCCATCTCGCGGGTGCGGATCTGCAGCTCGATCGGCACGCCATGCGGGCCGAACAGCACGGTGTGCAGCGACTGGTAGCCGTTGGCCTTGGGAATGGCGATGTAATCCCGGAACCGGCCCGGCACCGGCTTGTACACCGCGTGCGCGATGCCCAGCGCCCGATAGCAGTCGTCGACCCGCTCCACCTGGATGCGGCAGGCGTAGAGGTCGGTCAGTTCGCTGAAGGTCGTCTCGCGATTGCGCAGGCGCAGATAGAGGCTGTAGAGGTGCTTGTCGCGCCCCACCACCTGCGCGCCGACGTGTTCGCGGGCCAGTGCGCTCTTCAGCGCCGTCTCCACCTGATCCAGCACGCGCTTGCGGTTGCCGCGGGCGCGCTCGACCACCTCCGCGAGCACTCGATAGCGGAAGGGGTGCAGGGCCGCAAAGCTGAGGTCCTCGAGTTCGGTGCGCAGGGCGTTCATGCCCAGGCGGTTGGCGATGGGCGCGTAGAGGGTGAGGGTTTCGCGCGCGATGCGGCGGCGCTTGTCGGCGCGCATGACGTCCAGCGTGCGCATGTTGTGCAGCCGGTCGGCCAGCTTGATCAGCATGACGCGGATGTCCTGCGACATCGCCAGCATCATCTTGAGAAAGCTTTCGGCCTGCGCCTCGGCCTTGGACTTGAACTGGATCTGGGTCAGCTTGCTGACCCCGTCGACCAGTTCGGCGACCTCCGGATCGAACAGGTGGGCGATGTGTTCCTTGGCGGTCGGGGTGTCCTCGATCACATCGTGCAGCAGCGCGGCCATGATGCTGCGGTGGTCGAGGCGCATGCGGGCCAGGATGTGCGCCACCGCCACGGGATGGGAAATGTAGGGCTCGCCGCTCAGCCGCTCCTGCCCGGCATGGGCCTGCATGCCGAATTCGCAGGCACGAATCACATCGGCGATCTGGCTTTCGTCCAGATAGCGCCGCAGTTCGAGGATCAGATCCGAAAAACCCGTGATATCGCGCAGTTCGACGGACCCATCCCGATCGAGACGTTCGCTGACATCCAGGGACATGGGTCGAGGCCCGGGAGGGAAGGCCCCTCTTAGAGTTCGTCCGCGGCGGCGCTTGCCCGCGCCGGTTCGGGCAGGATCATGTCGCCTGGCTCCAGGTCATCGATCGCGCCCACCTGCGGAAAGTGTTTCACCAGCGGGATGTCCTTCTCCTTCAGGATTTCGCGCGTCACATCGCCGTGCGCGATCTCCCGCAACGCCAGCACCGTCGGCTTGTCGTTGTCCCACTCCTGAAACGGGTCGGCGCCGCGCACCAACTGCCGCGCCCGCTTGGCGGCCACGAGCACCAACTGGAACCGGTTGTCCACATTCGCCAGACAGTCTTCCACCGTCACTCGGGCCATGAATCTAGTCCTCCTCATTCGCCCATCGGACGAATGTCGATGAATCCGCATCCCGTCCCGCCCGGAGAGCAGACACTGCATCCCCGCGGCCCGGCTTTGGCTTCGAGTGTATTCCATGCCGGCGCATCAGGCCAGCAGATCGGCCAGCCAGGCCGCCCGCCGCGCCGCCTGCAGGCCCGTCCGGCACCGCGCGGCGCGCACCACGGCCTGCAGCTCGGCCAGCGCGGCGTCGAAGGCATCGTTGACCACCAGATACTCGAATTCGCCGTAGTGGCGCATTTCCGCCACCGCCAGCGCAAGCCGGCCTTCGATCACCTCGGCATCGTCGGTGCCGCGCCCGCGCAGCCGCCGCTCCAGTTCAGCGCGCGAGGGCGGCAGGATGAAAACGCTGACGCACGCCGGCATGAGCGTGCGGATCTGGCGCGCGCCCTGCCAGTCGATTTCCAGGATCACGTCCTCGCCCGCCGCGAGCCGCGCCTCGACCACCGCGCGGCTGGTCCCGTAGCAGCGCCCGAAAACCTCGGCATGTTCCAGAAACGCGCCCTCGGCGACCATGCGCCGGAAGGTCTCCGGATCGACGAAGTGATAATCCCGGCCGTCCACCTCCCCCGGCCGCGGCGGGCGCGTGGTGTGCGACACCGAAAAGCGCAGCCCCGGATCGGCCGCCATCAAGGCCTGCACCAGACTGGTCTTGCCCGCCCCGGAAGGCGCCGCGATGACGAACAGATTCCCGCCGCTCATTTCCTCATCCTTGCTCCACATGGCCGTTCGGCGCGGCGCGCCGCATCCGGCCGAGCCACCGACGCCCACGATCCGCCGCCACGACGTCCCGGCGCACCGCCGGCCGCATCGCGGCGCAAAGTATCCCACACACCGCCCGAGCGGGAATGGCCGCGCCGCGATCAGCGCTGCCTAGGGCGTCGCGGCACGGATCACGGCCAAAAACTGCTCGCCGTAGCGCTCCAGCTTGGCGGCGCCGACGCCGCCGATCTGTGCGAGTTCCACCAGCGTCTGCGGGCGCTCGGCCGCCATCTGCGCCAGCGTCGCGTCGTGAAAGATCACGTAGGCCGGCACGCC
>JAJXTQ010000425.1 GCA_021783685.1 Pseudomonadota bacterium
CCCGCGCCGACTACATCGTGGTGGAGATGGCCAGGACCCTGCTCGGTCCCGAGTGGATGGCCGATTACGTCGCGAAGGCGAACCGCGGCGGCATCGAAAGGGTGTTGTTGTAATGGACTCCTGCGAGCTTTGCCAACAGCCGGGCGGAGAAATCGTCTGGGCCGACGGCCTGTGCCGGGTGGTGCGCGTCGCCGGGCGCGAGGCCGAGGATCACCCTGGGCTGTGCCGGGTGATCTGGAATGCCCACGTGCGCGAGATGACCGACCTGACCACCGGCGATCGCCGCCATCTGATGGCTGTGGTGTTCGCGACCGAGGCCGCGCTGCGCGCGCACACCCGGGCGGACAAGATCAATCTCGCCAGCCTGGGCAACCTGGTGCCGCATCTCCACTGGCACGTCATTCCGCGCTACGCCGACGACCGCCACTTCCCCGCGCCGATCTGGGCAGCGGCCAGGCGCGCCTCCGCCCCGGAACGTACCGAGGTGGCGAGCGCCGCACTCCATGATGCGATCGTCTGCGCGCTGGCCGAGGAACAGGGCGGCGGCGCCTGAGCGGATTCAGGCGGGAAGGCAGCGCCGCGCCGGAAAACGGATGCCGAAGCAACTGCCGCGGCCGGGCTGGCTCTCGATTTCCAGCGTTGCCTGATGCCGGGTCAGGACGTGCTTGACGATCGCCAGGCCCAAGCCGGTGCCGCCCGATTCCCGCGAGCGGCCCCGGTCGACGCGATAGAAGCGCTCGGTCAGGCGCGGCAGATGCTGCGCATCGATGCCGATGCCGGTATCGCAGACGCGGAACAGGCCGCCGCCATCGACCGCCGTCCAGGAGATCTCGATGGCCCCGCCCTCGGGCGTGTAGCGCACCGCGTTGCTGGCGAGGTTGCCGAAGGCGCTTTGCAATTCGGCACGGCTGCCGAGCAGGTAGCCCTCCGCCGTCCCCTTGAGCGTCACCCGGTGGTGTCCTTTGGACAGCGCCTGCGCTTCGTCGATGACCTCCGCCAGCAGTTCGGCCAGGGGCACCCGCTCTTCGGGCACCGTCACCGCACCCGTCTCCAGCGCCGACAGCGTCAGCAGATCCTCGATCAGCCGCTGCATACGCAGCGCCTGATCGCGCGCCAGATCGAGGTAGTGCTCGGCCTCTTCGGCGGAGATCTCGCGCAGGCAGTCCTGCAGCGTTTCGATGAAGCCGCTGACCACGGTGAGCGGCGTCTTCAGCTCGTGCGAGACATTGGCGACGAAATCGCGGCGCATGGTCTCCAGTTTTTCCAGCTGGCTGATGTCGCGGGACAGCAGCAGCTTCTGCGCTGCGCCGTAGGGCACCACCTGCAGCGACAGCGTGCGGCCCGGCGTGCGGCTCGGATGCAAGACCAGCGGTTCCGCGTACTGGCCGCTCTCCAGGTAACGGACGAATTCAGGTTCGCGCACCAGGTTGGTCACCCGGAAGCCGCGATCCTGATCGAGGGTCAGGCCCAGGTGGCTCTCGGCGGTCGCGTTCAACCACTCGATGGCGTTCAGGGTATCCAGGATCAGGACGCCGTCGGGCAGCGCCTGGGCGGCATTGCGGAAGCGCTCCAGCGCCACCCGCAGTTCGAGCTGCCGCTCGGCGGCCTTGCGGGCGCGGCGGTGCAAGGCGGCGAACAGCCCTTCCCAGGTGCCCGCACCGGTGGGCACCGGCGTGCCCACCGGCTGGTTCAGCCAGCGCCACAGCCTGGCCTGGTAAAGGACGTGATACAGACACAGTCCCGCCAGACCGACCGCCACCACGGCGAAGCCCCAGGCGGGCGTCAGCAGGGCCCAGGCCGCCAGCCCCGCCAGCGCGATGACCGCGCCGGCGGCCAGGGCCTCCCGCCAAACCGGAGCGATGCCGTCTTTCAATCGGCTACCTTCGGGGTGGCCGAGAGGCGATAGCCGCTGCCGCGCACGGTCTGGATCAGGGCGTCGTGGCCGGTGGCCTCCAGCGCGACGCGCAAGCGCCGGATATGGACATCGACGGTGCGCTCCTCGACGAACACGTGATCGCCCCAGACCTGATCGAGCAACTGGCTGCGGCTGTGCACCCGCTCGGCGTGGGTCATCAGGAAATGCAGCAGGCGGAACTCGGTGGGGCCGAGCTCCGCCGCCTGGCCGTCCGCGGCGACCCGGTGGCTGACCGGGTCCAGCCTCAGGCCGGCGATCTCGACCACGTCCTCGGTCGCCTGCGGCGCGCGGCGGCGCAACACGGCCTTGATCCGGGCGGCCAGCTCGCGCGGCGAAAAAGGCTTGGTGATGTAATCGTCGGCGCCGGTCTCCAACCCGAGGATCTTGTCGTGCTCGTCGCCGCGCGCGGTCAACATGATGATCGGAACGATCCGACTGCGCTCGTCGTTGCGCAGGCTGCGCGCCAGTTCGATGCCGCTCATGCCCGGCAGCATCCAGTCGAGCAGGATCAGGTCCGGCAGAGCCTGCTTGATCCGTCGCTGCGCGGTCTCGGCATCGGCTGCGCTGTCGACCTCGTGGCCGGCGCGCTTCAGATTGGTGGCGATCAGCGCCTGGATCGCCGGTTCGTCTTCGACCACCAGAATTTTAGCCATCGTGAAAGCTTAGTCGCTGTCGCAAAGGCGGCAGTGTATTGCGAAGGGGTGAAGGTTTGATTACAGCCCGGATGTTCCCTGCTCCAGGTTCTGCGCTATGATAATCCGCCTCATCCCTGCGTAGAAGAACTTCATGGCCGGCTTCAACACTTCCCAAATCGTTCCGAGCGAAATC
>JAJXTQ010000426.1 GCA_021783685.1 Pseudomonadota bacterium
GCAGGCGCAGGCCTGGGGTATGTCCGGACCGATGCTGCGCGGCTCCGGTATCGCCTGGGACCTGCGCAAGAAGCAGCCCTACGCCGCCTATGCCGACGTCGATTTCGACATACCGGTGGGTACCAACGGCGACTGTTACGACCGCTATCTGGTGCGCGTGGCCGAGATGCGCCAGTCCAACCGCATCATCCGCCAGTGCGTGGACTGGCTGCGCGCCAACCCCGGTCCGGTGATGCTGGAGACGCACAAGATCGCGCCGCCGGATCGCGAGGCGATGAAGAGCGACATGGAAGCGCTGATCCACCACTTCAAGCTTTTCACCGAGGGCTATTGCGTGCCGGAGGGCGAGGTCTACAGCGCCGTCGAGGCACCCAAGGGCGAGTTTGGCGTGTACTTGATCTCTGACGGCGCAAACAAGCCGTTCCGGGTCAAGCTGCGCGCGCCCGGCTTTGCCCACCTGTCGTCAATGAACACCATCGTCAAGGGCCACATGTTGGCCGATGTGGTAGCCATGATGGGTACCTACGACATCGTCTTCGGAGAGATCGATCGATGAAGGCAACCGGCAATTTCGATCTCGTCAGAGACGTCGATCCCCTCGTCGTATTGAGCGCGAGGACACGTGAGCACATCGACCACTGGTTGGCCAAGTTTCCACCCGACCGTCGCCGCTCGGCGGCGATCCAGGCGCTGATGGCGGCGCAGGAGCAGAACGGCGGCTGGCTGAGCGACGCGCTGATCGCGGCGGTGGCGAAGTACCTCGGCATCCCCGCGGTGTGGGCCTACGAGGTGGCGACGTTTTACTCGATGTTCGAACTGGCGCCGGTGGCGCGCCACAACGTCGCCATCTGCACCAACATCTCGTGCTGGCTCAATGGTGCCGAGGGCATCGTGAAGCACTGCGAAAAGAAACTCGGGATCCGGGTCGGCGAGAGCAGCGCCGATGGCCGCATCTATCTCAAGCACGAAGAAGAGTGCCTGGCCGCCTGCTGCGGCGCGCCGATGATGGTGGTCGACGGGCATTACCACGAGCATCTGGACACCGCGGCGGTGGATCGGATCCTCGACGCGTTGAAGTGAGGTCGCAGATGGCAGTCGGTCCCGCCCCGCAGGAACACCAGGTCGTTTATACGACCCTGCATTTCGACACGCCGTGGTCGCTGGAGAGCTATCTGCGAACCGGCGGCTACGCGGCGTGGAAGAAAATCATCGCCGAGCGCCCCGATCCGGCGACGATCATCGACGAAGTCAAGAAGTCCGGTCTGCGCGGTCGCGGTGGCGCCGGGTTTCCGACCGGCCTGAAGTGGTCGTTCATGCCCAGGGGC
This sequence comes from Pseudomonadota bacterium, assembly GCA_021783685.1. The sequence goes on from JAJXTQ010000426.1 coordinate 1,326, forward strand.
GCGATGCCCAAGTACATTCTGTGCAACTCAGACGAGTCCGAGCCGGGCACCTGCAAGGACCGCGACATCCTGCGCTTCAACCCGCATGCGGTGATCGAGGGCATGGCCATCGCCTGCTATGCCACCGGCAGCAGCGTGGCCTACAACTATCTGCGCGGCGAGTTCCACCACGAGCCGTTCGAGCATGTCGAGCAGGCGCTCGCAGATGCCTACGCGGCCGGACTGCTGGGCAAGGACATCCAGGGCTCGGGCATCGATGTCGACATCCACAACGCGCTCGGCGCCGGTGCCTATATCTGTGGCGAGGAAACTGCGCTGATGGAGTCGCTGGAAGGCAAGAAGGGCCAGCCGCGCTTCAAACCCCCGTTCCCGGCCAACTTCGGCCTCTACGGCAAGCCGACCACGATCAACAACACCGAGACCTATGCCTCGGTACCGGCGATTTTGCGCAAGGGCGGCGAGTGGTTCCTGGCCCAGGGCAAGCCCAACAACGGTGGCCCGAAGATCTTCTCGGTATCGGGCCACGTCAACCAGCCCGGCAATTTCGAGATCCGTCTCGGCACGCCTTTCAAGGACCTGCTGGCGCTGGCCGGCGGCGTGCGCGACGGGCGCAAGCTCAAGGCGGTGATTCCCGGCGGCTCGTCGATGCCGGTGCTGCCGGGCGAGACGATGATGGGCCTGACGATGGACTACGACGCCATCCAGAAAGCCGGCTCGGGGCTCGGTTCCGGCGCGGTGATCGTGATGGACGAAACCACCTGCATGGTGCGCGCCTGCCATCGCATCAGCCGCTTCTACTACGCCGAATCCTGCGGCCAGTGCACGCCCTGCCGCGAGGGCACCGGCTGGATGTACCGCGTGCTGAGCCGCATCGTCGAAGGCAACGGCACGCCCGACGACCTGCACCGCCTGAAAGCCGTTGCCGGGCAGATCGAAGGCCACACCATCTGCGCCTTCGGCGAGGCCGCGGCATGGCCGGTGCAGGGCTTCCTGCGCCACTACTGGCACGAGTTCGAGTACTACGTCGCGCACGGCCGCTCGCTGGTCGATGGCGCCATCGGGGAGGCGGCATGAGCGTGTTCATTGCCAAGGCTGTCCGCAAGAGACTCGTGGATCGCGAAGTGAATTCTGATCCGGCTGGTCTTTGCGATCTTCGCGGCCCTTGCGGACCCGGGCTTTCAGAGGCGGCTCGATGAGCGCACAACCTTCCAGTCCGGCGAACGCGCCGGATCTCGTCAACATCGAGATCGACGGCCGTTCGCTGCAGGCTCCAAAAGGCTCGATGATTATCCAGGCGGCCGACATCGCCGGCATCGCGATTCCGCGCTTCTGCTATCACCGCAAGCTGCCGATCGCCGCCAATTGCCGGCAGTGCCTGGTCGAGGTCGAGATGGGCGGCAAGCCGATCCCG
>JAJXTQ010000427.1 GCA_021783685.1 Pseudomonadota bacterium
TCCAAGGACCTGTTCGCTTAGCGACAGCGGCGAAGAGATGCACTCCTCGCCCCACCCCATCTGTCCATGGTACCTGAGAGATTGCCGGCGAAGCCATGCTCCGACCGCTTGCCCCTTCGGTGGATGGGCCGTCCCCTAGGGGCCTGTCCATCGCTCTCCAGATTTGTCCTGCGTCGCCGGTTCGTTTTGCCTGAGCGGTTCCGGGTATTGCGCCTTCGGCGGTGACGTTGTCACGCTCTCCCTGCGACCGCCGGCGATTATGCCGGCTCGGCGCGGCGGTGGCAAGCCGGAATGCCGCGGGGCGGATGGTAGAATTGCGCGATGAAAGCTTCCCGTTCCGAGTTTCTCGAATTGCGCGGCCGGCGCGTCCATGTGCGCGCTTGGGGTCCGTCCTCGGCGCCGACGCTGTTCCTGCTGCACGGCTGGATGGACGTCGCCGCCAGCTTCCAGTTTCTGGTCGATGCGCTCTTGCGCGACTGGCGCCTGATCGCTCCCGACTGGCGCGGCTTCGGGCAATCGCAGCGGAACGGGGCGGCTTACTGGTTCCCCGATTACATCGCCGATCTCGATGCCCTGCTCGACCACTATTCGCCCGATCGCCCCGCGCGCTTGATCGGCCACAGTCTGGGCGGCAATGCCGCCTGCCTCTATGCCGGCATCCGCCCCGAACGGGTGGAACGGCTGGCGACTCTGGAGGGCTTCGGCCTCTACGTCAGCGATCCGGCCGACGCCCCCGATCTCTACGGCAAGTGGCTGGCGGGCCTGCGCGCCGGACCCGCCTCCAACCGCTACGCCGATCGCGCCGCGCTGGCGCGCCGATTGCAGGAAGTCAATCCGCGCCTCTCGGCCGAGCGGGCGGCCTTCCTGGTCCAGCATCTGGGCGAGGAAACGGCGGACGGCGACATCGTCGTGGCCGCCGACCCTTACCACAAGCTGCCCAGCCCCATCCTCTACCGCTTGGACGACGCCAAGGCCTGCTGGCGCCGGGTCAAGGCGCCGGTGCTGTGGCTGGCGGCGCGGGACTCCTTCATCATGAAGCGCTTTTCCGGGGCAGAGGGCAGCGCCGATTACCAGTCGCGCATCGCCTGCTTCGCCGACATCCGCGTCGAGATGCTGGAGGACGCCGGACACAATCTGCACCATGACCAACCCGGCCGTCTGGCGGCGCTGATCGAGGATTTCTTTCCATGAGCGCCGAACTTGCACGCGTGAAAAACGCCGATCTCCACTGCCATTCGACCTTCTCGGACGGACTGCTCGCACCCGCCGAGCTGGTGCGCCGGGCGCACGCCAACGGCGTCGATCTTCTGGCGCTCACCGACCACGACGAACTGGGCGGTCTCGCCGACGCGCGGATGACCGCAGACGAGATCGGGCTGCGCTTAGTCGACGGCGTCGAGATCTCGGTCTCCTGGGATGAGGACGTCACCGTTCATGTCGTCGCCCTGGACATCGACCCGGGCAACGCGGCGTTGGCGGCAGGGCTGGCGCAGGTGAGGAGCGGGCGCGACGAGCGCGCCCGGGAGATGGCAGCCGAGCTCGCCAAGGTGGGCATCGCCGGCGCCTACGAGGGCGCGCTGCGCTACGTCGGCAACCCGGCCCTGGTGAGCCGGGCGCACTTCGCCCGCTATCTCGCCGAGCAGGGCCACGCCCGCGACGTGAAGTCGGTGTTCGACCACTGGCTGGCCAAGGGCAAGCCCGGCTACGTCGCCCACCAATGGGCGACGCTGGAACAGGCGCTGGGCTGGATCCAGGCCGCCGGCGGCGTCGCGGTGCTCGCCCACCCCGGTCGCTTCCGTCTCTCCGGCAAGGAACTGCGCCGCCTGCTGGACGAATTCAAGGAGCAGGGGGGGCGCGCCATCGAGGTGCTCTCGGGCGCGCACTCGGCGCAGCAGGCGGCCGAGTTTGCCAGGCTGGCGCGCGAATATGGTTTTGCCGCCTCGCGCGCTTCCGACTTCCACGGTCCCGGCGAGAGCTGGCTGGATCTCGGCCGGCTGCCGCCCATGCCGCCCGATCTGACGCCGGTATGGACCCTGTTCGCGTGACGCCGTGTCCCAGTTCTTCAGCGTCCATCCCGAACAGCCACAGCCGCGCCTGATCAAGCAGGCGGCGGAGATCATCCGTCGCGGCGGCCTGGCGGCGATCCCCACCGACTCTGCTTACGCGCTGTGCGGTCAGTTGGGAGACGCCAGCCTGCTCGATCGCATCCGTGCCATCCGCGGCGTCGACGACCGGCATCTGTTCACGCTGATGTGCCGCGACCTCTCCGAGATCGCGACCTACGCCCGCGTCGACAACGCCCAGTTCCGCCTGCTGAAGAGTGCGACGCCGGGCAGCTATACCTTCATTCTCGAGGGCACGAAGGAACTGCCGCGGCGGGTGCTGCATCCGAAGCGCAAGACCATCGGCCTGCGCATCCCCGACCACGTGCTGGTGCAGGCGCTGCTGGCCGAGCTCGACCAGCCGCTGCTGACCTCGACCCTGATCCTGCCGGGCGAGGAGGCGCCGCTCTCCGATGCCGAGGAAATTCGTAGCCGCCTGGGCAAGCTGCTCGACCTGGTGATCGACGCCGGTCCTTGCGGCGCCGAGATGACCAGCATCATCAACCTCGCCGGCGGCGCCCCCGAACTGATCCGTGCCGGGCGCGGTCCGCTCGCGCCCTTCGGCTTCGGGTAGAGAGGGGCATTCCCCCCGACCCCCTTGCCGATCAAGGGGGTGACGGTGGCTCACTGCGCT
>JAJXTQ010000428.1 GCA_021783685.1 Pseudomonadota bacterium
GGAAAGCGCCATCTTGCGCGCCATGTCCATGCTGCCCTGCAGGATGGTGCGTGCCGTCGCATTGGTGCTGCCCTTGTTGACGAAGCTGCGGTCGAGCTTCAGTTCGGTGAAGGGAATGCGGTCCAGTTGCTCGAAGGACGAGTAGCCGATACCGAAATCATCGATGGACAGCCCGAATCCCTTGAGGCGCAGGCGCGTCAGCACGTCGAGTGCCGTGGTGAGGTCCTTCATCACACCGGTTTCGGTCACTTCCAGGATAACGTCGCTGGGCCGCAGCCCGGCTGCCCGGGTGGTGGCAAAGATGAAGTCCGGCAGCTGCAGGTCATCCAGCCACAGCCCGGAGAGGTTGATGGCGATCGACAGCATGAACCCGGCTTCATGCAGCCGGGCGCCGTCCATCAGTGCCTTCGAGGCCAGGACCTGCGACAGCTCCCCGACCAGCCCTTCGCGTTCGGCCACGCCGATGAAGGCATCGGGGGACAGGGTGCCGTGGTCCGGGTGATGCCAGCGCGCCAGCGCCTCGACGCCGACGGGCCTGAGGCTGTTGGCGTCGACCTTGGGCTGGAACCACACCGTGAATTCGTCCCGCGCGATGCCGTCACGGATCGACTGCGGCGATGCCTCAAGCGGCGCGCTGACTTGGCGCCTGCGCGCCCGGGGCGCGCTGAGTCGGGACAGAAGGCCGGTCATCTGTTCGGGCGTCACCGGCTTCTGCACCTGCCCCAGCACGCGCAGACCCTGCAGGTCGGCCAGCTTGCCCACCGTGCTCACCACCTTTTCGTCCGCACCGCTCATCAGGATCAGCCCACCACGGTAGCCGGTGCGGCCGAACAGGCGGATCAGCTCGACGCCGTCCATGGCCGGCATGTTGAGGTCGCACACCAGCGCATCCACGCTGCCGTTGCGCTCGCTCAGCAGCCTGAGCGCGTCAGGGCCGTTGCTCGCGGTCAGCACCTCCTTCACCCCCAGGCGGGCAAGCATCGCGCCGACCTGTTGCAGCACCACCGGATCGTCGTCGACGACCAGCAGGGTGCCGTGGCCAGCCAGCGGTAACGGCCGCGCGGCCGTGCTGTCCGCCTGCTGGCACAGGCCGGCGTAGGCGGCCTCGACCTCGCCGAGTGCCCCGCGCAGGGCGGCCAATGGCGCCGCAAGATCCGCCGTCCCACCCTGTTTCGCCGTGTGTTCCAGCGTTTCGGCGAGCTTCGCATAGCGCTGCGCCCCCACGGTGCGGGCCGAGGATTTCTGCCTGTGCATCTCGCGCGCCACGGCGGCGCCTTCTGTCGCGGAGGTCAACTGCTGCAGGCCTTCCCCGGCCGAGCGAAGGAAGGTGGCGACCAGGGTGCGCCCCTGGTCCACGTTGATTTCCCCCAGCAGCTGGTACAGACAGTCAAGGTCGAGAATCGCATCGCCGGGCGCATCCGACGCGGCAGCGCCCGGTGTTTTCTCGACGCCGAGCCAGCGCGTCAGTTTGCTGCGCAGGGCGTCCAGCGCGATCGGCTTGGCCAGCACATCGTCGATCCCGGCCGCATGGCAGTGCCTGAGTTCAGCGGACTGATCGGCCGCCGTGATGCAGATGATCGGCGTATGCCGGCCGCTGTCCGCCTCGTGCGCACGCACGGCGCGGGCGAGCGCGAGGCCGTCCATCACTGGCATGTTGAGGTCGGCGAGGATCAGGTCATGCCCGCCTGTTCGCCATTTCTCCAGGGCGGCAGCGCCATCGCCCGCGATCTCGGCCTCGCAGCCGAGGGCCGTCAGCTGCAGTTGCAGGATGGTCTGATTGGGGACGTAGTCCTCGGCCACCAGCACGCGTGCGCCCTGCAGGCCCGCAGGATGCGGCGCCGGGGACTGCGCGCAGGACGCGCATTCCAAGTTCGCCGCAGTGGCAGGCAGTTCCACCCAGAACGTGCTGCCGCCGCCGGCCGGGCTGTCGACGCCGATGGTGCCCGACATGGCTTCGACCAGACGCCGCGAGATGGCCAGCCCGATGCCGGCGCCGCTGACCTGCCCCTTGTCGGCCCGCAGCCGGTTGAAGGGAACAAAAAGCTCAGCTTGGTCGGCGGGCGAGATTCCCGGCCCGGTATCGGTGACGGAAAGCCTGATGCGGTTGTTTTTGAGGGCGCTGCAGGCGAGGTGGATCTGGCCGCCGTCATGGTTGTATTTGATGGCGTTGGCAACCAGGTGGTTCAGCACCTGGGGCAGGTAGTGACGGTCGGCCATGACCTGGCAGCGCTCGCAGGTGGTGACGCAGTCGAGCGGTATCCTGCGCAGGCGGGCCGCACCCGCGTTGTGGGCGACGCAGTCATCCATCACGGCGGCCACGTCGAGGGTTTCGGTCTGAATGTCGATGACCCCGGACTCGAGGTCGGCCAGTTCAATGACATCGTTGACCAGCGCCAGCAGGCTGTTGCCCGCCTGCATGATTTCGTGTGCGCTGGTGATCGCGGGATCCGGCAGGCTGTCCTGCATCGCGAGCAGCTGGGCGTGGCCGAGGATGGCGTTCAGCGGGGTGCGCAGTTCATGGCTGATGCTGGAGAGGAAGCGGGTCTTGGCGTGGCTGGCGGCCTCGGCGGCTTCCTTGGCCTGGATCAGGGCGTCCTGCACCTGCTTGCGGGCCGTGATGTCGCGGTCGATGCCGCGGTAGCCGAGGTAATTTCCTGCTGCGTCGAGGATCGGCACCCCGCTGCTCTCCAGCACGACCTCGTGGCCGTGCCGGTGCAGGTTGACGCTTTCGAGGCC
>JAJXTQ010000429.1 GCA_021783685.1 Pseudomonadota bacterium
GCCCGGACTGCTCGCGCAATGCGGCGGTCCACGCCTTGGCATCGGTGCCATGGACATCGAACAACCGTGCCGCCATCTCGAAAAACGCCGCGCCCGCTTCGCGCAGAGCGGCCGGGGGATCGCCGCCGATCACCGGCTGGCCGCTGAAGAGCCGATCGGCCCAATCCCGCGCCTCGGCCGGAAAGCTGACGTTGGGCGCCACGGCGCGGACGAAATCGCCGCGCGCGGCGCCGGGCACACGCGACGCGTCGAGACCGGCAAAGGCCAGAAAGTCCTCCACGGACAGCGCGGCCACGGCGAGCTTCTGGTAGTGCAGGAGTTGGACCGGATCGAACCGCGCCGGCGCACGGCCGATGGCCGCGAGATCGAACGCCGCCGCCAGCGCCTCCGGGGGCAACAGCCCCGGCGCCTCCAGATGATGCCCCAGGCGCGCGAGGTAGTTGAGCAGTGCCAGCGGCGAAAAGCCCGCCGCCCGCAGCTCCGCCACGCTCTGGCTGCCGTTGCGCTTGGACAGCGGCGCGCCGTCGTGGCCGGTGATGAGGGGCAGATGCCCGTAGCGCGGCGCGGGCAGATCCAGCGCCTCCAGCAGCAGGAGCTGGCGCGGCGTGTTGCTCAGGTGATCCTCGCCGCGCAGCACGTGGGTGATGCCCATGTCGGCGTCATCCACCGCATTGCTGAAGAAAAAGGCCGGGGTCCCGTCGGTGCGCCGCACCACGAAGTCGCCGATGTCGCCGGAATCGAAGCGCTGCGGGCCGCGGATCAGATCCTCGAACGCGATCATCTGTCCGACAGGCACCCGGAAGCGCAGCGCCGCTGCTTCCCCCGCCGCCAGGCGCCGCGCGGTCTCATCAGGGGCGAGCGGCGCGCAGCGGCCGTCATAGCGCGGCGGCCGGCCCGCGGCGAGTTGCGCCCGTCGCTGCTCGGCCAGCGCTTCGGGCGTGCAAAAACAGGGATAGAGTCGCGCCTGCGACTGCAAGGCCGCGAAATGGGCCGCATAAAAATCCTGGCGCCGTGACTGGTAGAACGGGCCCTCGTCCCAAGAAAGGCCCAGCCAGTGCAGATCCTCCAGCACGCCCTCGGCATGCAGGACGCTGCTGCGCGCCGCATCGGTATCCTCGATGCGCAGCACGAAATGCCCGTCCTCCCGGCGCGCCAGCAGCGCACTGAACAGGGCCGTGCGCGCATTGCCGAGATGCATGCGGCCGGTCGGGCTGGGTGCAAATCGGGTCTTGAGCACGGTCATGAAATCTCGGCAGGAAGCGACAGTCCGCCATCATACCAGCGGCGGCCGCCGCGCCGGATGGACCCGACTTGGCCGCACCGGACCGGCGCCGTATGATGGCGCCGGTCCATCAGGAGTCCAGCCATGCGGAGATTGGGAATGTTGTCGATGCTTTTCATGCTGCTCAGCCATCCTGCGGCGGCCGAACCCGGCGCGGGCGGCACCGCGGCGCCGCGCGTGCGGCTGGAAACCACGCAGGGCACCATCGATGTCGTGCTCTATCCCGATCGCGCGCCCGAGACGGTGAAGAATTTTCTCGCCTACGTCGATGCCGGCGCCTACGACGGCACCGTGTTCCACCGCGTCATTCCCGGGTTCATGATCCAGGGCGGCGGCATGGACGCGCAGATGAGCGAGCGGCCCACGCGCGCGCCGATCCCCAACGAAGCCCGCGCCAACACCCCCAACCGCGCCGGCACCCTGGCCATGGCCCGCACCAGCGCGCCGCATTCGGCCACCGCGCAGTTCTTCATCAATCTGGTCGACAACGGCTTCTTGAACCACACCGCGCCCACCCCGCAGGGCTTCGGCTATGCCGTCTTCGGCGAGGTCGTCTCGGGCATGGACGTGGTGAACAAGATCGCGCAGGTGCCCACCGGCTCGCGCGGCATGCATCAGGACGTGCCCAAGACGGCGGTCGTGATCGAATCGGCGCGGCGCATCACGCCCTGAGCCGTGCCGGCCACCCTGCTCTTTTCCGACGTCCACCTCAGCCCCGCCCGGCCGGCGATCCAGGACATCCTGATCGGCCTCCTGCAAGGTGAAGCGCGCCGGGCGGCGGCGGTCTACATCCTGGGTGACCTGTTCGAGTACTGGGTGGGCGACGACATGGTGCCCCCCGAGTTCACGCCCGTCCTCGATGCCGTCCGCGCGCTGTCGGCCGCGGGCGTGCCCGTTTTTTTTCAGCACGGCAACCGGGATTTCCTCATCGGCGCGGCCCTGGCCCGCCGCTGCGGCCTGCATCTGCTTCCCGATCCGGCAGTCGTCGCGCTGCACGGCCGGCGCGTGGTCCTGACGCACGGCGATCTGCTGTGCACCGCCGATGTCGGCTATCAGCGCTTCCGCCGGGTGGTCCACCACCGCCCGCTGCAGCGCCTGTTCCTCGCCCTGCCGCGCGCCGCGCGCAGCCGCATTGCCGCCGGCCTGCGGGCGCGCACGCAACGGGCGGTGCAGGGCAAGCCGGCTGCCGTCATGGACGTCGATCCGGTCGCAGCGCGCGCCCTGCTGGACCGATCCCATGCCGACTGGCTGATCCACGGCCACACCCACCGCCCCGCCATCCACCGGCTGGACGGCGCCGGCGCCGGTCGGCTGCGCATCGACCTCGGCGACTGGTACCGGGAAGGACGTGGCCTCTGGATCGACGAAGACGGCCCCCGGCCGATGACCTTCCTCGCCGATTGACGATCACGACCCCGACCACCGGGGCGACCATCCGCCGCGCCATGACGAC
>JAJXTQ010000025.1 GCA_021783685.1 Pseudomonadota bacterium
GCAGGCCGTGCCGGGCGTGGGCCGGATCCTCGCCGTCGCCTCCGGCAAGGGCGGCGTTGGAAAGTCCACCACGGCCGTGAATCTGGCCCTGGCGCTCGCGGCCGACGGCGCCCGGGTCGGGCTGCTGGATGCGGACATCTACGGCCCCAGCCAGCCGCGCATGCTGGGTCACGTCGGGTCCGGACCGCAGGCGGGCGCGGACGGCCGGCTGCCGCCCGTGGCGCGCTACGGCCTGCGCACCATGTCGGTGGGCTATCTGGTGGACGAGGACCAGCCGGTGATCTGGCGCGGCCCCATGGTGACCCAGACCCTGAACCAGCTCCTGCGGCAGACCGACTGGGGCGGGGTGGACTATCTCATCATCGACCTGCCGCCAGGCACCGGGGACGTGCAGCTCTCCTTGAGCCAGCAGGTGCCGCTCAGCGGCGCGCTCATCGTCACCACGCCGCAGGACATCGCCCTGCTCGACGCCCGCAAGGCGCTGCGCATGTTCGAGCGCGTCGCGGTGCCGGTGCTGGGGTTGATCGAGAACATGAGCACCCACGTCTGCTCCAACTGCGGGCACGAGGAGGCCATCTTCGGCGCCGGTGGGGGCGCGCGCATGGCGGCGCAGTACGCGGTGCCCTTTCTCGGCAGCCTGCCGCTCGATCTGCGCATCCGTGAACAGACCGACCGCGGCCGGCCGACGGTGGTGGCGGAGCCCGACGGCGCGCTGGCGCGGGCCTATCACGAGATCGCCCGGCGGGCGAGCGCGCGGCTGGTCGCGGGCGCGGCGCCGGCGAGCTTCCCCACCATCCGCATCCTGGAGGATTGAGCGGCGCGGTTCAGCGGCGGGCGATGATCCAGATGGCGTGCACCAGACCGGGCACGTAACCCAGCAGCGTGAGCACGATGTTGAGCCAGAAGGCGCCGCCGAAACCTACCTGCAGAAAGACGCCCAGCGGCGGCAGCAGAATGGCGAGCACGATACGCAGCAGGTCCATGGAGACTCCTTGACGGTCGAACGGAACGAAACCCTGTTCTAAGACCGCTGCTTCCGGGATCCGTTCTCCGGTTCAGGCTTTCGCGAAGGGTGGCGATGCTCGCGAGCCCACCTTAGGAAGGGGCCGTGGTGCCCGCCATGGTCGCGAGAGGCGACGCATGGGTGACGCGACGCCGTATCGGGTCCGGGATTCTGGGCTCGCGCCACCTATCGACAAACATCTTCGCCGTCTCAATCAACGAACTGATAGCCAATCGCAAGACGGCTCAGCCCTGATGGCCGTGCCGATGGTCGTGATTGTCATTTGCGAGGATGGCATCAACGATGTGAACAGGCCCGCTCGTGTTCTGTATTTCTGAAGATGCAGTGCACCGGCGGTTGCGCGCTGTAGCTCTGGGCGTTTTTTAAGAGTGTCTTAATGTAGGAGGCAAAGCATATGGCACGCTGCGAACGTTCGGTATCGATTCAGGATCTGGCGCGTGGCGGATTTGATCGATATTGGCCGGTCTGTTCGGGAGTGCCATGTGAGAGGCCGAAATGATGTCGCGTATCATGGCGCCGATCCGGATCATGACGATTCACAGCGCCACAGCCCGGCGACCATCTTTCTGCACTGGGCGACTTTGCTGCTGATTCTGTTGTCTGCTGCTGCCATTTTTGGGCGGGAGCTGGTGGACGACAAGGCAGTGCAAGGCATGCTCATGAATCTGCACCGCCAGGCAGGTCTGCTGGTGTTCATCCTGCTCTTGCTGCGCATCATGGTGCGGGCATTGCCCGGAAATCCGGGGGTCGATCACGGCCTGCCGTTTTTTCTGCGCCTGATGGCGCTGGCTTCCCATGGCTTCATCTACTTACTGTTGGCAGGCCTGCCGTTGATGGGCTGGGCGTTATCGAACGCCCGGGGCGTCGATGTCGCACTCCTGGGGTGGGCGCCCTTGCCACGTTTGGTGGCCACTGATCCGGACTTGGCCGATACCCTCGCAGACGTTCACGAATGGGCGGCCTGGGTTTTGTACGCCGTGGTGGCCGTCCATGCCGGCGCTGCGTTGTGGCATCACCATGTGCGCAAGGATCAGGTTCTGCGGACCATGCTTCCGCAGCGGAAGTGAACCGCAAACAAAGGGCTCATCGGGGCGGCTACCGCATGTTCGCTCATGGGTTTTCTTCGTTCGATTTGGAGGTGAAGGCTGTGGCTTCAAGGATCTATCCGCATTCCCGCAAGCAGGTCTTCCGGGCGCTTGCGCGCGACCGTTCCAGGCAGCTAGGGTCCCTTTTGATCCCCCTCGGATTGTGGGCTCCCACAGTAAATGCCTTGCCGTCCTTCGCACGCCAGACGGGGGAAGACTGCGCTTCCTGTCATGTCGGTGGATTCGGACCCCAACTGACCCCGCATGGCAGCCGATTCAAGCTGTCCGGCTATACCGATACGGACGGCAAAAGCGGCAAGCTGCCATTCTCGGCCATGGCCGTGGGATCCTGGACCCAGATCAGCAAGGATCTTTCCGAGGATGCAGGCCCTCACAACGGCCCGAATGACAATGCGTCTCTGGATGAGGCTGCCGTGTTCCTGGCGGGCCGCCTGAGTGACAAGGTCGGTTCATTCACGCAGGTCACCTACTCCGGGGTCGACCGGAACGTCGCACTCGACAACATGGATGTGCGTTATGCGCTGCCACTCACGCTGGCCGGCAAGGACAGCCTGATCGGCGTCACGGTCAACAACAATCCCACCGTCACCGATCCCTTCAATACACTGCCGGCATGGCGGTTTCCCTATGCGGCTTCGGAACTGGCGCCGGGAGGAGCCGCTGCACCACTCATCGTGGACGGCTTGGGTCAGCAGGTGGTGGGCGCGTCGATCTATGCGTTCTGGAATGACATGCTCTACGCCGAGGCGGGAGGCTATCGATCCCTCTCGCACCAGTCCCTGCGTGCCTTGGGAGCAAGTGATGAGCTGGGCCGAACGCCGGGACTGACGAGTTATTGGCGTCTCGCCTATCTGAACGACCGGCGTTGGCAGAATTTCACCGCAGGCGTCTTTGGCTTGAATTCCAGGATTCAGCCAGATCGGATCGACGGCCCTGAAAACAAATACAACGATGTGGGCGTGGATGCGTCCTACCAGTTTCTGGGCACCCGCGAGCACATTGCCAGCATCTACAGCAGCTACATTCACGAGGACCAGAAGCTCAACGCCAGTTATGCCAATGGCGATGCTGCCGATCGTACCGGGCGCTTGTCCGAATTCCTGCTCAATGTCTCCTATTACTACGACCAGACCTGGGGGCTCACGGTGGGTCGGTTCGACACCAAGGGCAGCCGGGACGCCGGGCTATACGCCGCAGAACCCGACGGTGGCAGCCGCCTCGCCTCACCGAACACCGCGGGTTATATCGTGCAGGCCGACTGGAGCCCGTGGGGCAAGGAAGATTCGTGGAATGCGCCGTGGGCGAACCTCCGGCTCGGCGCCCAATATGTGATCTATCAACGGTTCAACGGTGCCGAGGAGGACTACGATGGCGCTGGGCGCGACGCCAGCGACAACAACACGCTGTTCCTGTTCGCGTGGACGTCTTTTTAACAATCTCTGATCAAGGGGAACGATCGTGTCCGGGAAATCCCCGTTTCCATTTTCACGGCGGCGGACCAAGTCATTGCAGGCTGTCGCCGCAGCCCTCCTGTGTCTGGTGGGCTATGGTTCGGCTCATGCCGGTGGCGGCGACGCAGGTCACGGCGCCAATGTCTTTGCACAGGAATGCGCCGAATGTCACAGCATGAAGGCCGGAAAAAACAAGAAAGGGCCGAGCCTGTTTGGCGTCGTTGGGCGGCAAAGTGCTAGCATTGCCGACTTCTCCTATTCGGACGCGCTCAAACAGGCCGGATGGGCCTGGTCACCGGAGCAGCTGGACGCCTATGTTGCGCACCCCAGGAAGGCTGTGGTGGGCGGCAAGATGAAATACGACGGATTGGATGACCCGGCGGCGCGGGCCGACGTGATCGCCTATCTGGCCTCGATTCACTAGGCCCGTCCTTGCTGGTCCAGGCGGTTGGATTGCGGCGCGTCGGTTTCCTCATTTCCTGCAAGGAATCCGCATGAGCATCAAATCCGACCGCTGGATCCGCCGCATGGCCGCGGAACACGGCATGATCGCGCCCTTCGAGCCCGGCCAGGTGAAGCAGCGGGCCGGCCACAAGGCCATTTCCTACGGCACCTCCAGCTACGGCTACGACGTGCGCTGCGCCGATGAATTCAAGATCTTCACCAACATCAACTCGGCCGTCGTCGACCCCAAGGCGTTCAGCGCCAGCAGCTTCGTCGATTTCACTGGCGAGGTCTGCATCATCCCGCCCAACAGCTTTGCTCTGGCGCGGACGGTGGAATATTTCCGCATCCCGCGCAACGTGCTCACCATCTGCCTCGGCAAGAGCACCTACGCGCGCTGCGGCATCATCGTCAACGTCACGCCGCTCGAACCGGAGTGGGAGGGCTATGTGACGCTCGAGTTTTCCAACACCACGCCGCTGCCGGCCAAGATCTACGCCAACGAAGGCGTGGCGCAGATGCTGTTCTTCGAGTCCGACGAGGTGTGCGAGACCTCCTACAAGGACCGCGGCGGCAAGTATCAGGGACAGAGCGGCGTCACCCTGCCGCGCGCCTGAGGCAACGCTGAGCAAGTCTCAAGGCGCGGACTGCATGTCAATGAAAACAAGGGCTTGTTGCCGAGTCGTCTGGATTTTGGCCAGTTGTTCAGCGTTTCCCTAGCCGCCCCCGGCCGGGCTCAGACGTTCCAGTTCGAGCTTGAGATGCAGCCGGCCACGGTCCTGTTCGACCCGGACCGGCAGGTGGTGCGCGGCGGGGGCGAGCCAGAAGCGCATCGGCTTCTTGCTGTCCACCTGCCCCATGCGCAGGGCGTCGAAGCGTCCCGCGGCGGTCTGGATGGTTTCCGCCGCCGCCCGCTCGAAGCGCACGGGCTTGATCCTGTTTTTTTCCAGCAGGCTCACCTTGACCGGCGAAATCCCGCGCGCGGCGGCCACGCGCACCACCACCTGCAGGCTCAGCCGGTCGTAGGTGTGCTCGGCGAGCGGCAGATCGAAATCCGCGTCGTTCGCCCGGCCCCGGACCCGACGCGCGACCCAGTCGAAATCGGCCGTCTCGGTCTTGGCGCCGTCCGGGCCGGTGTGGTGCATTTCATAGTGCAGCGGCAGCAGCCGGTCGGCCTCGATGCGGAAGCGGCTGGTTTCGGTGATGCGGTCGTCACGCAGGGTGCCGAGCCAGCCTTGGGCTGCGGTGCGCGAGGTCAGGGTCCATGTGTTTCCTTCCGCGCGGCGCAGCGTGAAGGTGGCGCGCGCCAGGGTCAGGGGGCCTTGCTGCAGGCGGTAGGTGGCCTCGTAGGGCGCCAGCAGTCCGTCCAGGGCGGGCGTCGGCGCCGCCGGTGGCGCGGCATGGGCCGCGCCGGGCAGACCCAGCAGGAGCCCGAGTGTGAGCGCGAGCAGCCGGCGCAGCCTCATGAAGCGCAGGCCAGCGCGGGCTCGCATTGCCGCGGCGCGGCGAGCGGCGCGCCGTCGAGCCAGGGGCCGGCGTCCTGCCAGCGCAGGCGGCCCTGGGCGATCCAGCCGACGACGCGCGCATAGAGCTGGTGTTCCAGGGCCTGCACGCGGGCCTGCAGGCCCGCGGCCGTATCCCCGGGCTGCACGGCGAGCCGCCCCTGCAACACCACCGGCCCGCCGTCCAGTTCCGCGGTGACGAAGTGGACGCTGCAGCCGTGCCAGCGTTCGCCCGCGGCGAGCACCCGCGCATGGGTGTCGAGGCCGCGGTAGGCCGGCAGCAGGGAGGGATGCACGTTCAGCATGCGGCCGGTGAAACGCGCCACGAAATCGGCGGTGAGCACGCGCATGAAGCCGGCCAGCACGATCAGGTCGGGCGCCAGGCGCTCGAGCGCGGCCCCGAGGGCGGCCTCGAACGCGGGTCGGTCGGCAAAGGCGGTGTGGTCGATCGTGAGCGCCGGGATGCCCGCCGCCCGCGCCCGCTCGAGGCCGGCCGCGGCGGGGCGATTACTGACGACGCCGACCACCCGATAGCCCTCGCGGGCCTCGGCATCGAGCAGGGCCTGAAGGTTGCTGCCCGCGCCCGAAATCAGCACCGCAACGCGCAACGGCGCGTTCATGCGCCGGCGAGGACGACGGTGGGCCGCGCTGCCTCGGCGGCCTCGATGTGGCCGATCACGGCGCCCGGCGCGCCCTGCGCCGCGAGCAGGGCGAGCGCCGGCTCGGCGGCCTCGGCCGGCAGGCAGACGGCCATGCCGATGCCGCAGTTGAAGGTGCGCCACATCTCGGCCTCGGGCACCGCGCCCGCGGCCTGCAGCCAGTCGAAGACGGCCGGGCGACGCCAGCGGCCGGGGTCGATCACGGCACGCGTCCCGGCCGGCAGCACGCGCGGCAGGTTTTCGACCAGGCCACCGCCGGTGATGTGGGCCAGCGCATGCACGGGCTGCGCCGCCAGCAGCGCGAGCACCGGTTTGACGTACAGCCGCGTGGGCATGAGCAGGGCCGCGCCCAGGGTGGTGTCCCCGATCGGCGTGTCGAGCGGGGCCTGACCCTGGGCGAGGATGCGACGAATCAGCGAATACCCGTTGGAATGCGGGCCGGAGGAGAACAGCCCCAGAATGGCGTCCCCCGGCGCCACGGCGCGGCCGTCCAGGATGCGCGCGCGTTCGACGACACCGACCGCGAATCCGGCCAGATCGAAATCGGCCTCGGCGTAGAGCCCCGGCATCTCGGCGGTCTCGCCACCGACCAGGGCGCAGCCCGACGCGGCGCAGCCGGCGGCGATGCCTTCGATGACCGTTGCCGCACGGTCCACGTCCAGGCGCCCGGTCGCGTAGTAGTCCAGGAACAGCAGCGGCTCGGCGCCCTGCACGATCAGATCGTTGACGCACATGGCGACCAGATCGATGCCGATGGTGTCGAGCCGGTCCATGTCCAGGGCCAGCTTGAGCTTGGTGCCCACGCCGTCGGTGGTCGACACCAGCACCGGCTCGCGGTAGCGGTCGACCGGCAGCGCGAACAGCGCGCCGAAGCCGCCCAGGCCGCCCAGCACTTCGGGCCGCGTGGTGCGTGCGGCGGCGGGCTTGATGCGGTCCACCAGGCGATTGCCGGCATCGATGTCGACGCCGGCGTCGCGGTAGGTCAGGGGCGTGTTGCCGCTCATGGGGTTCCTTGGAGCCGGAAGGTGGGAGTCGGGCGATGGTGTATCTTACCCCAGCGGCATCGGGGAGCTGAAAAAGGGAGAGGCGAGTGAGCATGAAACCGGGGCTTGCCGCGCGTGCATTCGGGTGCCTGCTGGCACTGTCCGCGGGCGCCCTGCACGCCGACGGCGCGGCGCGCACCGTGCGGATCGCGGTGCACGATGTCATCGCCTACGAGGACTATGCCGCCATCGCGGCCGAGCTGCGCGCGCAGGGCAGTCTGGGCCAGTTGTTCCTCGAGGAAGCCGACCGGACGACCTTCCTCTGGCAGGCGACGACCACGCTGCCCCCCGAGTCGCTGATCGGCCTGCTGGAAGCGGGTGGCCGCCTGCACCGCGCCGCCGGCCCCGCGGCCGTGACCGAGACGCGGCTCGAACTCGACTGGCGGGGCACGCCATGAGCGGTGCGGGCAGCCGGGCGGGCGAGCAGTTGCCACTGCCGGTGCAACTGACCGATGAAGACGCCTTCGAGAACTTCCACCTGCCGGTCGAGTCCGACAACGGCGTCGCGCTGGCGGCGGCGCAGGCGCTGGCCCGGCCCGGCGCCCGGGGAACGCTGTTTCTGGCCGGCCCCACGGGCAGCGGCAAGAGCCATCTGCTCAAGGCGCTGTGCCGGGAAAGCCGGGCGCATCGGCCGATCCGCTATCTGTGCCTCGCCGACGCGGCGCGCTGGGCGCCCGCGTTGCTGGACGGCTGGGCGCCGCCCGGCGCCGTGGTGGCCGTGGATGCCATCGACCACATCGCCGGGCAGCGGGATTGGGAGCGGGCCCTCCTCGCGCTGTTTCACGAGCTTCAGGACAGCGGCGGGGTGTTCGCCGCCGCGGCGGATGCGGCGCCGAGCGGCTGCGCGTGGGCGCTGGCCGATCTGGGTTCCCGTCTGGGCTGGGGCGGCGTCTATGGGCTCACGCCGCTCGATGACGAGGGCAAGCTGCGGGCACTGCAGGCGCGCGCGGCGCGTCGGGGACTGATCCTGGCCGAGCCGGTGGCGCGCTATCTCATGGCACGGGAGGCGCGACATCCCGCGCACCTGTTCGCCGTGCTGGATACACTCGACCGGGAGGCGCTGGCGGCCCAGCGACGCCTGACCATTCCCTTGCTGCGCGCCCTGCTGGGCGAGGCGGACCGGACCCACCCAAACCCGAACTGAGGACTGCCGATGCCGCATGACGTGAATCTGATCGCCACGATCGCGGCCGGCTTCGGACTGGCCATGGTGTTCGGGCTGCTCGCGGCGCGGCTGCGCATGCCGCCGCTGGTGGGCTATCTCCTGGCCGGCGTGCTGATCGGGCCGGCAACGCCCGGTTTCGTCGCCGACATGGGGCTTGCCAGCCAGCTCGCCGAGATCGGCGTCATGTTGCTGATGTTCGGCGTCGGGCTGCATTTCTCGCTCGACGACCTGATGGCGGTGCGACGCGTCGCCGTGCCCGGCGCCATCGTGCAGATTGCGGCTGCCACCGCCCTGGGTGCCGGCGTGGCCCTGTGGTGGGGATGGAGTCCGGGCGCAGCGCTGGTGTTCGGCCTGTCGCTCTCCGTCGCCAGCACGGTCGTGTTGCTGCGGGCGCTGGAAGCCCAGGGCCTGCTGCGCTCCATCCATGGCCAGATCGCCGTGGGCTGGCTCATCGTCGAGGATCTGGTGATGGTCCTGGTGCTGGTTCTGCTGCCGGCAGTGGCGGAAGTGCTGTCCGCCGGTCAGGGCCCGGCCGAGGCCAGCGGCGGCGACATCGGAACGGCGATCGGCATCACGCTCGCCAAGGTCGCTGCCTTCATCGTGTTGATGCTGGTCGTCGGCCGCCGCGTCCTGCCCAAGATCCTCTGGTGGGTGACGCGCACCGGCTCGCGCGAGCTGTTCACGCTCGGGGTGGTCGCCATCGCCGTGGGCGTCGCATTCGGCGCGGCCAAGCTGTTCGACGTGTCTTTCGCGCTGGGCGCCTTCTTCGCCGGCATGATGATGCGCGAATCGGAATTCAGCCACCGGGCGGCGGAGGAATCGCTGCCGCTGCGCGACGCCTTCGCGGTGTTGTTCTTCGTGTCGGTCGGGATGCTGTTCGATCCCGCCGTGGTGTGGCGCGAGCCGGGCAAGGTCGCGGCGGTGGTGGCCATCATCATGATCGGCAAGTCGGTGGCTGCGGTCGGGCTGGTGCTGCTGTTGCGCTATCCCCTGAATACCGCGCTGATCGTCGCGGCCAGCCTGGCGCAGATCGGCGAGTTCTCCTTCATCCTGGCCGGCTTGGGCGTGAGTCTGGGGCTGCTCCCCGCCCAGGGCCAGAGCCTGATCCTGGCTGGCGCGTTGCTGTCCATCGCCGGAAACGCCTCGATGTTTTCGCTGATCGGGCTGTTCGGTCAGCGGATCAGGCGGTTTTTCCGGGCCGAAAACCTGCCCGGCGAGTCCGATCCGCTGGCACGGCTACCGGAGGGGTTTGATCCCGCGACGCTGAACGACCATGCCGTCATCGTCGGCGGTGGACGGGTCGGTCGGCAGATTGCCGAGGCATTGACCGGGGCGGGCGTGCCGCATGTGACGGTCGAGCACAACCGCGAACTGGTCGAGCGCCTGCGGCGGGAGGAGCGGGTCGCCGTGAACGGCAATGCCACGCAGAGCGACGTTCTCGCCGAGGCGCGGATCGGCGCCGCCCGGGTGCTGGTGATCGCCATCCCCGAAACCCTCCACGTGCGCCAGATGGTGCGTCAGGCGCGGCGGTTCAACCCCGCCATCGCCGTGGTCCTGCGCACGCACAACGCCGAGGAGGCCGAGCTGCTGCGGGCCGAGGACTGCGGCGAGGTCTTCTTCGCCGAGCGCGAACTGGCACGCGGCATGACCGACCACGTCCTGACACGATTCCTGTCCGGCGTGTCCGCCGCCGTCCCGGCCGGAGCGATCTGAGGGACCTCATCGCCCGGGCGCCGCTGCCGGATTGCATGCGGCGCCACTGACGGCGTCGGACACCGGCCCGCGCCGCGCGTCCGGTCGCTTCGTTTCGCTGACGTTGCAGGCGCAGGGAGGCGCCGAAACATGATCGAAGTCGAGACCCTGATCGTGGGCGCGGGCGCCGTGGGCGGCGTGCTGGCCACCCTGCTGCACGCCAGCGGGCATGCGACCGGCCTGCTGGTGCGGCAGACCGGCGACGCGGGAGCGCCCATGCCCGTGACGCTGCGCGTGGGATTCGCCTCGCGCCGCGCCCCGGTGATCGCCACCGGGGTGCCGATGGGCGCGCGGCTGACGGACTTTGCGCCGCGCCGGGTGCTCGTCGCCGTGAAGTATCCCGCGCTCGACACCGTGGCGGCCACGCTGCGCGCACTGCCGCCGGCGGTGCCGGTGGTCAGTTGCCTGAACGGCGTGCGTTCCACCGACCTCCTGCGCGGCGCGCTGCCGGGCCGCAGCGTGTCCCATCTGACGGTGCTGTTCAACAGCAAGGTCGAAGCGCCGCTCGGCTACCGGCTCACCACGCGTCCCATGCTCACCCTGGAACAGCGTGACGCGCCCTGGCGCGCCAGCCTGCGCCGCGCCGGGTTCAGGGTGACCCAGGGCGACGCCTCGGCGGCCTGGGGCAAGCTCCTGTTCAACCTGAACAACGCCATCTGCACGCTGACCGACTCGGGCTTTCTCGACCTGATGGGCGATCGCCACCTGCGCCGCGCCTTTCTGCACACGCTGGACGAGGCGGCGGCGACGCTCGCGGCGGCCGGCATCCCGTTCCGCATGCCCTTGCCGGTGCCCTATCGCGCGTACCGGATGATGGGCCTCTATCTGGGGCCGCTACCGGCGTATGCGGCCCGTCTGGGCAACAGCCTGAGCGCGACGGCGCAGCCGTCGATGGCCGCCGACATCGCCGCCGGCCGGCCCACCGAGGTCGAGCAGATCAATGGCGAGATCGGCGCGCTGGGCCGCGCCATCGGGCGGCCGACGCCCGTCAACGACGCCCTGGTGCGGCTCGTCCACGCGCTGGAGGAACAGGATCCGCCGCGCTTTCTGTCGCCCGCCGCCCTGCTGGCCGCGCTTGAAACCGACCGCCGGCCGGGATGAGCCGAGCGTGTCGGCGCCGCTGCGCATCCGTGGCGACGAAGGGAAGCGAAGGGAAGCGAAGGGAAGCGAAGGGAAGCGAAGGGAAGCGCGGATGAGGAGTGCGGATCGGCGCGCGAGAGGGAAGCGCGGGGTTGCAGGGGGATCGCCGGTCCGGCCAGCCCCCGCATCGGGGACCGGCCGGAGCGCGGGCAGGGTCAGGTCTTGGCTTCGGTCTTGGCCGCAGGCTCCGGCACCTTGCCGCCCTCGTTGATGAGCTTCTCGTCGACCTTGATCTTGGCCTTCTTGCGCAACTCGGCGAGATAGGCCTCGACCTGCTTGTTGTTGGCGTGGTTGGTCACCGCGTCGCGGGCTTCCTCCAGCTTGGGCACCGGCGCGTCGCGGGTCTCCTCGAGCTTCACCACATGCCAGCCGAAATCGGTCTGGACCGGGACGTTCGCGGTCTCGCCCGGCTTGAGCGCGGTCACCGCGGCGGAAAACGGCGCCACCATCTGCTCGGGGGTGAACCAGCCCAGATCGCCGCCTTCGTTCTTGGAGGGATCGAGCGAGTATTCCGCGGCCAGCTTGCCGAAATCGCCGCCAGTGCCGAGCTTCTCCAGGATGGTCTTGGCCGTGGCTTCATCCTTCACCAGGATGTGGCGGGCGTGGTACTCGGTCTTGGGCAGGGTCGCGATCCAGTCCTCGTAGGCGCTCTGGATGGCCGTGTCGTCCAGCGTATGCGCCTTGGTATAGGCCTGCACGGCGGCCCCGGCCAGCGTGGTGTAGTACTGCGCCAGCAGGGACGACATCATCTCCGGGTCCTGCATCAGCTTCTGGCGCGCCGCGTCCTGCGACAGCAGTTCCAGATCGGTGAGCTGCTTGGCGAGCTTGCGCCGCGCCTCGCGGTTCTCGGCCGTCGCCGGGCTGAGGCCCTGGGCGGCGGCGAACGACTCGAAGATGGGCTCGCTGATCTCGACGCCGGAGACGGTGACGACCGCCTTGCCGGGCACGGCATGCTGAAAGCCCGGACCCTGGGACGACGGCTTTTCGCAGGCGGCGAGCGCCAGCGCGAGG
>JAJXTQ010000430.1 GCA_021783685.1 Pseudomonadota bacterium
CCGAGGGCGGGTCTCGGGCGTTTCTGCAGCCGCCATGGTGCCGGTAAAATCGTTGCCTCCGAGGCCGGCGGTGGATAGACTTGCCGTCCCTCAGGGGATGGGCGGTTAGCTCAGCGGTAGAGCACTGCTTTCACACGGCAGGGGCCACTGGTTCGATCCCAGTACCGCCCACCACAAAAAATTCAATAATATCAATACCTTGACCGAAATCGCCTGGCGTCGGCACGGATGGGATTTGTAGCTGTACGGACGCTGGTACGGATTATCAGGCCGAAGACCGCTGATTCAGCACCCCTCGATACCATCCTGGGGATTGCCCGTCGCCATCGCGGAACCAGCTGCAGGCTTGAGCTCCGGAAGGGACGCGCCCGATTTCCTCCAACCCGATTCGGTCGAATGGCACAACGGCGATGCCCGCATCGCCGGCCAGATCACCGTTTCGATCCCAGGAGCGCCTGTCACAGACAGACCAATGAAGTGGCCGCGCCCCAGGTGCCGAGTTGCGCGGTTTGCCCGGCCTAGAGGTCTGTCAGAACCGGCCTCTTGCCGCGCCGCAGCGTGCGTCAAAACTGCGGCTGACTGTTCCCACAAGTCCGTGATTCTTGACTCACCAGGAATTTACTTGGGCTGTGTGGCCCGCGTCCCCCGCGCTCCACTGGTCTCGGATGCGTGGCGCCGTGCGTCTACGACCCAGAGGAATAGGAACGGGATCAGGTATATCAGGACATTGCCGAGCACATTGCCTCGAACCCCGGTTCCGGCGCTTGAGTAAGGTCCTCCGAAGGCCTCGGCGGTCGACCAGACTGCGAGGGAATACGCCAGACCGATTGGAATGAAGATGCGCAGTGCCTTGCCGCTCAGCAGGGCGATCGCGATCGCGGTCTCGGACAGGCCGACGAGAATGGCAACCGGGACGGGCCCGACGGCGTGGACAATGCCGGCCACGAACCCGAGCCACGCGGCAATCCAGTGTGGCTGACCCGGGATGACCGAGGTGATCTGGCTGCTGAAATGAAATAGGAACGCCGGCAGCCATTTCAGCGCCGCATCGAAGAGCCAGAGGATACCGAAGCTGATCTGCGCGGCACGCCACAGCCGATCGTCCGGGGGCGCATTCGTGCCGCGCCCCTCCAGGGCGGGCGCCGCAGCGAGAACGAAGAGGAAGGCGATCGCGTAGGCGACGAACACGCCCGGGTCGGTCTG
Organism: Pseudomonadota bacterium; assembly: GCA_021783685.1. The sequence continues at coordinate 1,204 of JAJXTQ010000430.1, forward strand.
CCCGCCGCTGTAGGGGAACCCGAAGCCGTTGAGAAATATCCAGCAGATGACGCTGTATACGAAGCCGGCACGCGCAGCGAGAACGATCTTGCGGCCGCTGAGCAGCGCCAGGCCGAGCAGAATGGCGATGGCGACCAGGCTGCCGGCGACGACCCTCGGACCCAGCAGTTGTGCACCGTGCAGCGCAGCGAGCAACAGCGGCCGGGTCCACCCGGGCACCTTCGAGGCGGGCTTCGCGAGCGCATGGAGGAAGTTGGCCTCGGCAGCCGGAACGGTCAGCCAGGCCATGGCCTGAAAGAGCGCGTTCGCCAGCCAGATCGCGCCGAATACCCGCACTACTGCTTGCAATGCGGCGCCGCGCGCGCTGTCGGATTGAGCTGCTGTTGTCATGCTGGATTCTCCATGGAATGAGTGATGCAGGTGCGGCATCCGGCCAGCCGGGCGAGGAGCTCGGTCGTGCGGAGAACGGGCGGTGAGAGGCGGAGGCGATTGCGTTCGCACGCAGGCAGAACGCTCCGCTCGATATTCTCCATGCGCGATGCGTACGGGCAGCGGTGACGATGAGCGGGTCCGCGACCCGAGCGGTGCGATTGCGTGATCCTTGCTGCGAATTCCATTGCGTCAGATCTCACCGGTAGCTGCTGCAGAACCTGCGCGCCGCGACGTCCGTCGATGTCCCATTTCCGGGGCGCGATGCAGGCCTGGACGGAACGGCCGGGCAAGAATACTCCCGGCAAGGCAGCCTTGCCTATCAGGGCGCGCAGCTGCCCGTCGCGCTCGGTGCTTCCGTGCGCAGGTGTACGGGAGGCCGGCTGGGCCGATCATCCGTTTCCGTCGCGGCGGTCGATGGCACAGTCACCCGCACGAAAATCCCCTGCGGGCCGCATCCGGCATATCAACTCGCGCCGATGCGCAAGGTGAGCGCGCGGCCGCTACATTTCTCAGCGGCGCAAGGTCCCCTGGGCGGCGGGACTCATCGAGGCTCTCGCGCCACGGGCTGCCGCTCCCTTCCGGCTTGGGTCTGGGACCGGGTCCGGCTAGTATCTTGCCAAACAAGACCGGCCGCCGCGCACGGTGCGGCACACGCCGCCGGTCCCAAGGGGGCGCATGAACGAATCCCAAAGACAATCTGCCGTGGCGAACCGCTGGTGGCGACTTCTGCTGCTGGTGCCGGTGATCGCCGTGCTCTGGGTCCCGTGGTTTGCGCGCATGCAGCCGACGCTGTGCGGCTTTCCGTTCTTCTACTGGTACCTGATGAGCTGGGTGCCGGGCGGGGCTGTTTGCACGGCCATCGTCTACTACAAGACGCGAAATTCGATCTAGATCGGACGGCAAGCGCTCATGCACCACTCGACGGTGATCGTATTCCTCCTGCTGTTTACGCTCGTGACGGTGCTCGGCTTCCTCGCCGCGCGCTGGCGGCGAGGCGATCTCGACCAGCTGCATGAGTGGGGTCTGGGCGGGCGCCGCTTCGGCACCTGGGTGACCTGGTTCCTGCTCGGCGGGGATCTCTATACCGCCTA
>JAJXTQ010000431.1 GCA_021783685.1 Pseudomonadota bacterium
CAAGCCCGATTCCGACGTCTACTGGTGCACCGCCGACGTCGGCTGGATCACCGGCCACACCTACGTCGCCTACGGCCCGCTGGCGCTGGGCATGACCGAAGTCATCTTCGAGGGCATCCCCACCTTCCCGCACGCCGGCCGCTTCTGGGAGACGATCGCCAAGCACAAGGTCACTACCTTCTACACTGCGCCGACCGCGATCCGCAGCCTGATCAAGCTCGGCCACGAACTGCCCGCGCAGTACGACCTCTCGTCGCTGCGCCTGCTGGGCACGGTGGGCGAGCCGATCAACCCCGAAGCCTGGATGTGGTACCACCAGGTCATCGGTGGCGGCCGCTGCCCGATCGTCGACACCTGGTGGCAGACCGAAACCGGCTGCAACATGATCTCGCCGCTGCCCGGCGCGGTGCCGACCAAGCCGGGTTCGTGCACCCTGCCGCTGCCGGGCATCATGGCCGCGATCACCGACGAGCACGGTCACCCGGTGGAAAAGGGGCAGGGCGGCTACCTGGTGATCCAGCGTCCCTTCCCCTCGCAACTGCGCACGCTGTGGGGTGACCCCGACCGTTTCAGGAAGACCTATTTTCCCGAGGAACTCGGCGGCAAGATGTATCTCGCCGGCGACTCGGCGCACCGCGATGCTGATGGCTACTTCTGGATCATGGGCCGCATCGACGACGTGCTGAACGTCTCCGGGCATCGCCTCGGCACGATGGAAATCGAATCCGCGCTGGTGTCCAACCTGCGTGTCGCCGAGGCTGCCGTGGTGGGGCGTCCGCATGACATCAAGGGTGAGGCGGTGGTGGCCTACGTGGTGCTGAAAGGCACGCGGCCGGTCGGCGAGGAGGCCCGCAAGATCGCCGCCGAACTGCGCGACTGGGTCGGCAAGGAAATCGGCCCGATCGCCAAGCCCGACGAAATCCGCTTCGGCGACAACCTGCCGAAGACCCGCTCCGGCAAAATCATGCGCCGCCTACTGCGCGCGATCGCCAAGGGCGAGGAAATCACCCAGGACGTGTCCACTCTGGAGAACCCGGCGATCCTCGACCAGCTGAAGGAAGCGGTGAAGTAATGCCGGCCTGGGCGTGCCCGGGCATGGCCGGATTGAAAGAATTGAAGATTTTTACCCCGAAAGGAATGTTATGTCGCACTACCACGCCGTCGTCTGGCTCGACCACAATGAAGCCCGTGTCATGCACGTCAGCCCGGCCGATGTCGAGAAATCGGTCGTTCATCCGGCCAACCCGCCGCGCCACCTGCAGCGAAAGCGCGGTTCGGTCAGCGGCAGCCGCCAGCCCGAAGACCAGCAGTACTACCATGAAGTCGTGGACGCCCTCGCCGGCGCCACGGAAATCCTGATCGTCGGTCCCGGCCACGCCAAGCTCGAACTGATCAAGCATATCCATGCGCACGATCACGAGGTCGTGAACAAGGTGGTGGGCGTCGAAACCGTCGACCATCCTGGCGACGGCCAGCTGGTTGCCTATGCCCGCAAGTACTTCGTGGCCAAGGACCGGATGCTGTCGCAGTGATTGCACGCTGCCCGCCACGCGCGGCAGCGTTTGGCCGGAAGCGCCCCGCGGGGCGCTTTTTTTATGTCCGGTCTGCGGGACGGGCGAGCGCCATCGTGGTGTTCACCAGTTCCAGCACCAGCGCGTGCAGCCGCGCCGGCGCCTTCAGCGCGCCGCTCTCGGCGTCGAACGCGGCGTCGGCGTGGGCCAGCGAAAACTGGCCGGGCAGCACCAGTACCCCCAGCGTGTTCAGGACCTGGCGCAGGTGCGGCAGCATGCGCATGCCGCCGAACGTGCCCGGCGAGGCCGCCAAAATGGCGGCGACCTTGTTCTGGTAAGGCACCAGTCCGGATTCGCCCTGCCATTCGCGCGACACCCAGTCGAGCGTGTTCTTCAGCAGCGACGGCATCGAGCTGTTGTATTCGGGGCTGGCGATCAGCAGGGCGTCGTGCTCCTTGAACAGCGCTTTGAGGCGCAGCGCGTTGTCGGGCAGGCCCTCGCGCGTTTCGAGGTCTTCGTCCATGATCGGCAGCGGGTAGTCTGCCAGATCGATCAGGGTGACGTCGCCGCCGGCGGCGCGGGTTGCATCCACTGCCGCCTGAATGAGTTTGCGGTTCCAGGAATCGCGGCGGATGCTGCCGGAAAAAGCGAGAATCTTGGGCATGAGGTGTCCTTGCGGAAAAAGTGAGGGATTGTAGCGGGGCGCCGGCCGCTCGGCCGACGCCCCTGCAGGGTTCAGGGGAGATCGAAGCTGACCAGCTCGCTGGGTTCCAGCGCTTCGATGGCGAGCGTGGACTCGAAACGGATCGCCACCGCATCGCCGGCTTCCAGGGGGTAGCCCTGAACCTTGACGCGGCCGGTCGCCACATGGAGCCAGGCGCGCCGCCCCGGCGCCACGGTCAGGCTGACGCGGTCGCCGGCCGCCAGCCGGCCGGCATGGATGGCAGCGTCCTGGTGGATGCTCACCGAGCCGTCGCGGCCGTCGTTCGACGCGATCAGCCGCAGCCGGCCCTGCAAATCCGCAGGCGCGAAGGCGATCTGTTCGTAGCCCGGTTCCAGTCCGTAGGCGTCCGGCTCGATCCAGATCTGCAGGAAGTGCACCGGCGCGCTGGCCGACGCGTTGTATTCGCTGTGGGCGATGCCATGGCCGGCGCGCATGCGCTGGACCTCGCCGGGACGGATCACGCCGCCGTTGCCGAGCGAGTCCTTGTGTT
>JAJXTQ010000432.1 GCA_021783685.1 Pseudomonadota bacterium
CATCGCCATCCGGACCGCCCGCCCGGCGCCGCAGGCGCGCTGGTCACCCACACGGGCGGGGCCGTGGAACGGCTGGACGGCGCCTGGGTGGACGAGGAAGGCAACCTGCTGCTCGAAACCCCACGAGGCATCGGGCTGCTCGACGACCGCGATCTGGTGGCCTACGGCGCCGCGTTTTGCGATGAACACGGTCGACCGCCGAACGACGCCGCGCTCGAAGCGGGACTGGCCGCGCTCATGGACGGCGAGGCCGCGGCCTTGGGTTTGCGCGACGGAGACCGCATCCTGCCGGTGCAATCCATCCGTTGCGCCGAGGTGCCGGCCCGCTTCGGATTCATCCAGCATCCCGCCCCGGGCGCCGAGTGAACGACCACCTGCCTTGGTCCGGCCCCTTCATCGGCGCCCGGACGCTGCTGCCCGAAGGCCACTTCAGCGGCATCGTCAAACACGCGGTAACGGGCCCGGTGTGGCTGGGCGCAACCGGATTCACCGCGGATGTGCAGGTGGACCGGCGCGTGCACGGCGGCCCGGAACGGGCGGTGTGCGTGTTCACCGTGGCCGGTTATCGCCATTGGGCAGCGATCTACCCGCGCCGGGCGGCGGACTTCGTGCCCGGCGCCTTCGGCGAAAATCTGTGCTGCGCGGACATCGACGAAAGCGAGGCCTGCATCGGCGATCGCTGGCGACTCGGCGCGGCCGTCCTCGAAATCAGCCAGCCGCGCAATCCCTGCTGGAAATTGAGCCAGCATCTGGAATTGCCGGATCTCTCCAAACGCATCGTCCGCACCGGTTACGGCGCCGGCTGGCTGTGCCGCGTCATCCAGCCCGGCTGGGTACAGGCCGACGATGGCCTGTCGATCGTGGAGCGCCATCCGGCGCGTCTCGCCATCACCCGACTCTGGGCGCTCACGATCACGGATGGGCCCGATCGGGCCGAACTGGCCAAAGCCGCCGGGTTTGCAGCGCTGGCGCCAGCCTGGCGCAATCGCCTGCAAAGCCGTCTGCGCCTGCTGTCGCATCCGGTCCGCTAAAACCGCCGCGGCTCCGGGCAGCCCGGTGGCGACGATCGCCGCGGCCGACCTCAGCGGTTGCGGATGTGGATGGCGCGCTTGTCGACGGCGAGGGCGGCTTCGTGCACCGCTTCGGCGAGGGTGGGATGCGCATGGACGGTGAGTGCCAGATCCTCGCTGCTGGCGCCGAAGCTCATGGCGACCACGGCCTCGGCGATGAGCTCGGAAGCGCCCGGACCCAGGATGTGCACCCCCAGGATGCGGTCGGTGCCGGCATCGGCGATGATCTTGACCATGCCTTCGCTCGTTCCCACGGCGAGCGCGCGTCCGCTGGCCGCGAAGGGAAAACTGCCGACCCGGTAATCCGTACCGGCGGCCTTGACGGCAGCTTCGGTGCGACCGACCCAGGCCATTTCGGGGTGGGTGTAGAGCACGGAGGGGATGAGATCGTAGTCGACATGGCCCGCTTTGCCTGCGATGCGCTCGGCCACTGCCACGCCTTCCTCCGAGCCCTTGTGCGCCAGCATCGGGCCGCGCACGACATCCCCGATGGCATAGACGTTGGGCAGATTGGTGCGGCAGTGCTCGTCGATGTCGACATAGCCCTTTTCGTCGAGTTGCAGGCGCGCGCCGGACGCAGCCAGCCCGTCGGTATTGGGGCGGCGACCGACGGCGACCACCAGGCGATCGACCTTCAGTTCCTGCACCTCGCCATCGGCATCCTGATAGGCGATCTGGACCTGCCGGCGGGCGGTTTTCACCCCCGTCACCCGGCAACCGAGCCGGATGTCCAATCCCTGGCTGGTGAAGATCTTCAGGGCCTGCGTCGCCAGCTCCGCATCGGCCATGGACAGGAATTCCTTCTGCGCTTCCAGCAGCACGACCTCGGCGCCGAGGCGTCGCCAGACGCTGCCCAGTTCCAGGCCGATCACGCCGGCGCCGATGATGCCGAGCCGCTTGGGCACCTCGCCGAAGGCCAGGGCCCCGCTGGAATCAACCACCAGATCGCCGTCCAGCGGCGCGGCGCCCAGCGTCACCGGGCGCGAGCCGGGAGCGAGGATGATGTGCTGGGCACTGATCACTTCCTGCTCGGCGGCGCCCCGCGGGATGAAGCCGACCCGGCCGGATTCCAGCAACTGGCCCTTGCCGGTGAGCGCCGTGATGCGGTTGGTCTTGAACAGTCCAGCGATGCCCTGGGTCAGGGAGGAGACGACCTTGGCCTTGCGCGCCTGCATCGCGGCGAGATCGAGCTTGACGCCGGTGGTCACGATGCCGTGCTCGCCCAGGCCGGACTTGATCTCGTGGTAGCGTTCGGATGACTCAAGCAGCGCCTTGGACGGGATGCAGCCGACGTTGAGACAGGTGCCGCCCAAGGAGGGCTTGCCCGCGGCGTCGATCCAATCGTCGATACAGGCCGTCTTGAGTCCCAGTTGCGCGCAGCGGATCGCGGCCACATAGCCCGCCGGCCCTGCACCGATCACCACCACATCGAATGACTTTGCCATCTTGAGTCCCTGTTCGTTGGATATCGCGCGAGCGTCGCCGCGGCGTTCAGACCTGCAGCAGGAGTCGCGCGGGATCTTCCAGCAGATCCTTGACCGCCACCAGGAACTGCACCGCCTCTCGACCGTCGATCAGGCGATGGTCGTAGGACAGCGCCAGATACATCATCGGGCGCACCACGATCTGGCCGTCGACCACCACCGGC
>JAJXTQ010000433.1 GCA_021783685.1 Pseudomonadota bacterium
CGCCACCCGCGCGGCACTGTTCAGTGTCACGGTGCTGTGCGTGGCGGCGGCCTATGTGCTGTGCCGCTATCTGGTGCGCGCCAAGATCGGCCGCATCCTCATCGGCCTGCGCGATGCCGAAAGCCGGCTCATGTTCGTCGGCTACAACCCCCTGCACTACAAGCTGTTCATCTGGACCCTGTCGGCGGTGCTGTGCGGCATCGCCGGGGCGCTCTACGTGCCGCAGGTCGGGATCATCAATCCCGGCGAACTGCAGCCGGCCAACTCCATCGAGATGGCGATCTGGGTCGCGGTGGGCGGGCGGGGCACGCTGCTCGGCGCCATGCTGGGTGCGCTGGCTGTCAACGGCGCCAAGAGCTGGCTCACGGCGGCCTATCCCGATCTGTGGCTGTTCTTTCTCGCCGCGGTCTTCATTGCCGTGACGCTGTGGCTGCCCGGTGGCCTCTTGAGCCTCGTCACCCGCCGGCGCGGAGGGAAAGCCTGATGCGTCTGCCCGGCTGGCTGCAGAACCGCGCGCCCGTGGGGCCCTCAGCCGATCTCGCGCATCGGCTGGAAACCGGTCGCGGGGTGGTGTTGTACATGGAATCGGTGAGCGTCAGCTTCGACGGTTTCAAGGCGCTCAACGATCTGTCCGTCTATGTGGACGAGGGCGAATTGCGCTGCATCATCGGCCCCAACGGTGCCGGCAAGTCGACCATGATGGACGTGATCACCGGCAAGACGCGGCCCGACACGGGCAGTGTCTGGTTTGGCCAGACGCTCGATTGTCTGCGCCGCGAGCCGTGGGAGATCGCCGCCGCCGGCATCGGTCGCAAGTTCCAGAAGCCGACCGTGTTCGAGCAACTCAGCGTGTTCGAGAATCTGGAAGTCGCCATGCAGGCCGACAAGCGCGTGCGCGCGAGCCTGTTCGCCCAGCCGACCGCGGCGCAGCACCGGCAGCTCGACGAGATTCTGCATCTCATCGGCCTCACACCCGAGCGCGGCCGGCTGGCGGGTTTGCTGTCGCACGGCCAAAAGCAGTGGCTGGAGATCGGCATGCTGTTGATGCAGAACCCGCGCGTGCTGCTGGTGGACGAGCCAGTGGCGGGCATGACGCCGGGTGAGGTCGAGCGCACGGCCGAATTGCTCAACGCGCTGGCCGGCAAGCATTCGGTGATCGTGGTGGAACACGACATGGCCTTCGTGCGCGCCATCGCGCGCAAGGTCACCGTTCTGCACCAGGGCAGTGTGCTGGCCGAGGGCAGCATGGATCAGGTGCAGGCCGATCCCCGGGTGCAGGAAGTCTATCTGGGCGAGGCGATGGCATGAGCGCCGAACCCCTGCTGCGCATCGTCGGCCTGGAGCAGGCCTATGGCCAGAGCCGCATCCTGTCGGACATCGATCTCGGCATCCGCGAGGGCTCCTGCACCTGCATCATGGGGCGCAACGGCGTCGGCAAGACCACGCTGATGCGGACCCTCATGGGACAACTGCCGGCGCGGGCAGGCCGGATCCTCTTCGATGGGCGCGACCTCGCCGGTCGGCCGGCCTATGAGCGGGCGCGGCTGGGCATCGGTTTCGTGCCGCAGGGGCGGGAAATCTTTGGGCGGCTGTCGGTGGAAGAGAATCTGCGGATCGGCCTGCCCGCAGCGCGGGCCCGCGGGCGCGGCGTCCCGGAGCGCATCTTTGATCTGTTCCCGGTGCTGCGCGAGATGCGCCATCGCCGTGGGGGTGATCTGTCCGGCGGTCAGCAGCAGCAGCTCGCCATCGGCCGGGCGCTGGTGCTGCGCCCGCGCCTGCTGATCCTCGATGAACCGACGGAAGGGATCCAGCCCAACATCGTCGCCGACATCGGCCGCATCATCCGTCGCCTGAACCGCGAGGAAGGCCTGACCGTGGTCTTGGTGGAACAGAAGCTCGCCTTTGCCCGCAGCACGGCCAGCGATTTCCACATCCTGGAACGGGGGCGGGTGGTGGCCGGCGGCGTCATCGGGTCGTTGTCCGACGCACTCGTGCAGGCCCATCTCAGCGTTTGAGGCGGGCGTGCTGCGCGGGCCATCCCTCGGGGGCCGTTCAGGGGTTGCGCGGTGCGAACGGACGAACCCAGGCCTCATCGGCCAGGGGCGACGCGCTTCAGCCCGCAGCGGATGTCCTGCGGAGGACGGCCGCGGTATCGGCCGCCCCCGCGGCTATACTCCCTCTCGCCCGGCGTCGGGCGCCGCCGGAATGCTTGTCTTGACCTCTCGCCGCGTGCCGTGGGTGCTGCTCGTTCTCTATGGACTCGTCTGGCTGGCCTGCGCCATCCAGCCGCGCTACCCCGCCGACTGGCTACTGGAAAACGTGCTGGTCTTCGTGTTCGTGCCGCTGATCGTCTGGCAGGGCGCGCGGGCGCCGGTGTCGAATGGCGCCTACGCGGCCCTGTTCGTGTTTTTCTGTCTGCACGCGGTGGGCAGCCACTACACCTATGCCGAGGTGCCCTATGACCGCTGGTGGCAGACGCTGACGGGCGATTCGCTGAACGAGCTGCTGGGATTTCGGCGCAACCACTACGACCGGCTGGTGCATTTCGCCTATGGTCTGCTGGTGACCCCGATCTGGTTCGAAATTCTCCAGCGTGGGGTGCCGGGCGTACGGGGGATTTGGCGTGGACTCTTGCCGCTCAGCTTCATCATGTCGCACTCGATGGCCTATGAACTCATCGAATGGGCGGCAGCGCTATGCTTCGGGGGCGATCT
>JAJXTQ010000434.1 GCA_021783685.1 Pseudomonadota bacterium
GATGGCGCGGGTGCGCCCTTCGAGTACGCCGTGCAGATGATGCAATTCGATCAGGAAGCGTTGCTTGATCGCCAGCTCGCTGCAGGCGCTTTCACGTCGCAAGAGGCCTTCGCCCTCGGTACGACTCTTGCCCGCCTGCACCAGACGCTGCCTCCGCTGCCGATGGACTCGCCCTTCGGCGACGCGCCGGGCGTCTGGCAGCCTGTTGCCGCCAACTTCGATGCACTGCGGCCGCGGCTGACGGCCGATCGGCAGTCGCGGATGCTGTCGCGGCTCAGCGTCTGGAGCGCGCGCGCGTTCCAGCGGTTGAAGCCGCTCATCGCAGCGCGCAAACGCGGCGGCTGGGTCAGGGAATGCCACGGCGACCTGCATCTGCGCAATATCGCGCGCATCGATGATCGCTTCGTGCTGTTTGACTGCATCGAATTCGACCCGGCGCTGCGGGCGATCGACGTACAAAGCGAGCTGGCGTTCCTGCTCATGGATCTGGACGACCACCAGCGCCGCGATCTCGCCGCCATGGCCTTGAACGGTTACCTGGAACAAAGCGGCGACTATGAGGGGCTGGCGCTGCTCGATTTCTACCGGGTCTATCGGGCGCTGGTGCGGGCCAAGGTGAGCGCCCTGCGTGCGGATCAGCAGGACGCGCCGCAGGAAAGGCAATACTGCCTGACCGAAGCGGAAACCTACCTGCAGCTCGCCCATGCTTATCTGGAGCGGGAGCGGCCCTGGCTCGCGATCACCCACGGCCTCTCCGGCAGCGGCAAATCCACCCTGGCCCTCGGGCTTGCGGCGGCCACCGGCGCCATCCGGATCCGCTCGGACGTCGAGCGCAAGCGGCTGTTCGCAATCGCCCCGGACGATCATGACGCGCCCCCCGACCTGTATGGCCCCGCGGCCAGTGAACAGACCTTCGACCGCCTGGAAGCCATCGCGACCGGCATTCTGGCGGCGGGCTTTCCGGTGATCGTCGATGCGACCTTTCTGGAGCGCAGCTTGCGCGACCGCTTCCTCGCCATCGCGACGGCACGGGGCGCGCCGGGGGTGATCCTCTCGCTGCAGGCCGATCCCCAAATCCTGCGGGCGCGTCTGGCCCAGCGCCAAACGGACGTTTCCGATGCCAATGTCGCCGTACTGGAAGCGCAGCTCGCCCGGCAGGAAGCGCTGACACCCACCGAACGCCAACAGACGCTCCACGTGGACGCCGCGCAAGCCTTCGATTTCCCGGGTCTGTACCAGCGGTTGCGGCGCCTGGTTCCGGGCTGATGGAATCGCGCATCGCCCCCACTGATCCTGCGCGCCTCGTGACCGCGGCCATGGCGCGCTGCTGAATCGGGCCTGTTTCTCGTACCATGCGGAACACAAAAGCGCGCTGCGATCGAAGGAGCCAGATTCTGATCACCCCCCGCCGCACCGGAAACCTCGCCCTTCGCGTGTCTCAATCGCTGCGTGGACTCGGCCGCCACGAAGTGTCCTTGCTCCTCTGGGTGGCCGCGCTGTTCGGCGGCATCTGGGGCTTCGTCGAAATTGCCGAGGCCGTGATGGGGCAGGAGACCCACGCACTGGATGAAGCCCTGCTGCTTGGCTTGCGCAGCACCACCGATCCCCGCGATCCGTTGGGCCCGCAATGGCTGGAGGAATTGGCGCGCGACCTGACCGCGCTGGGGAGTGTGGGCGTGCTTACCCTGGTGACGGTCGGCGTGCTCGTCTATCTCTTGCTCGCCCGTCACATGCGGGCGGCCGGATTCACTCTGGCCGCCGTGGGTGGGGGAATGCTGCTCACCAATCTTCTCAAACTGGGCTTTGGACGCCCTAGACCTGATCTGGTACCCCACGCAGCGGTTGTCTACACGGCCAGCTTCCCCAGCGGCCACGCCATGATGGCCGCCATCACCTACCTCACGCTCGCTGCCATGTTGAGCCGGGTGGAGCGGCGTTGGCACATAAAGGCGTATCTGCTGCTTGCGGCCGTCTGCGTCACCGGGGTGGTGGGGATAAGCCGGGTTTACCTCGGCGTCCACTGGCCCACCGACGTGCTGGCGGGTTGGGCCGTGGGCGCCGCGTGGGCAGCGCTATGCTGGCTCATCGCCCGCTGGATCCAGCGCAAAGCATCCCCTAGCGTCTGATGCCGGCACGCGGGCAGCGGCGGCGCCATGAACAAAGCGCGCATCGGGTATCATCCAAGGGCCTGGCAATGGGGCGGCCCGCCGTGCGTGAATGAAGCGCGCTCGCAACAAGCGCCGCGCGTATCCTGCACTACCGTGAATGCCACTCTTGACTCACCGCCATCCGCGAATCGTGGACGTGATCGCTGCCTGCCGGAGATCCTGCATGACCTGTTTGCTGCCATGAGCATGCTGAACGCCCCGCTACTCGCAGCTGACGAGCCGCCTCCCTGGCACGTCGAGCGCGCGGAAGGCCCGTCCCCCTGGTTCCTGATTTGCGATCATGCGGGCACGCGGATTCCCAGGCGCCTGGACACGCTGGGCCTGGATCCGACGGCGCTTGCCAGCCACATCGCCTGGGACATCGGGGCGGCCGCCGTCGCCTCCGGGCTGGGCGCAGCGCTGGGTGCCACCGTGATCCTCCAGCCCTATTCCCGGCTGGTGATCGACTGCAACCGGCCGCCGCACAGCCTCGATGCCATCGTCAGCCTCAGCGAGCACACGACGATTCCCGGCAATCAGACGGTTTCTCCCGCCGAGGCCGCCGC
>JAJXTQ010000435.1 GCA_021783685.1 Pseudomonadota bacterium
GAAGCGGATCGAGGGCAGGATATCGGTCGACACCGAGAGATAGGCGCCGGGCAGCTCGGCCCGCACCAGCTCCGCCGCCGCCCGTTCGTGGGCCGGATTGGCGAAGGAATTCATGAAGCAGATCGACACCGCCTGCACGCCCTCTGTCTCGAACAGGCGCAGCGCGGCCCGTACCTCGTCGACATCGAGCGGTGCGGTCTCGACGCCGTTTCGGTCGATGCGGCCACCGACGCCGATGCGCAACTGGCGGGCGGCGAGCGGCCTGACGTTGCTGAACCGGTTGTTGTACTGCTCCTCGCGGATGCCGCGGCGCATCTCCAGCGCGTCGCGGACGCCGCGCGTGGTGATCAGCGCGCACTTGGCGCCGGTGCCGGTCAAGGTGGCGTTGGTGGTGACCGTGGTGCCGTGCACGATGACGTCGATGGTGGCGGCGAATGCCTCCAGCGACAGCGGCGGCTCCATGCTGGCGGCGATGTCGGTCAGGCCATTGACGAAGGCGATCGAGGGATCGGCCGGGGTCGACAGCGTCTTGTAGATGGTCGGTTCGGCTCCGTCGCGGGTCACGACCAGGTCGGTGAAGGTGCCGCCGACGTCGATGCCGATTTTTAGCGCCATGTTTGCACTCCTGTGGTCTTGTCCTGTCTGATCATGGCGCAGCTCCCCGCCCGACCAGGCTGCGCACGTCTTCCTTGCGCACCTTGCCCAGGGCGGTCTTGGGCATCTCACCGACGAACAGCACCTCCTTGGGATGCTTGAAGCGGGCGATCCTGCCCTCGAACAGGCCGAGCACGCGCTCCCGGCTGAGATCCGCGCCGCTCCTGGGCACCACCACCGCGACCACCACCTCGCCCCAGCGCGGATCGGGGCGGCCGACCACCGTGGCCTCGGCGATGTCCTGGCACTCGATCAGGACGTTCTCGATTTCGGCGGGATAGATGTTCTCGCCGCCGGAGATGATCATCTCTTTTCTGCGGCCATCGACGAACAGATAGCCGTCTTCGTCCCAGTGGCCCATGTCGCCGCTCCTGAACCAGCCGTCTCGCAGCACCTCCGCCGTGGCTTGCGGCGCGCGCCAGTAGCCGATCATGACGTTCGGTCCGCGCACCAGGATTTCGCCGGTGATCCCGGGCGCGAGATCGTCGCCGCCGCCATCCCCGGCCACGCGCACCTCGCAGCCGGGCGCCGGGCGGCCGGCAGAGCCGGGCTTGCGCTCCACGTCCGCGAGCTTCTGGTAGGTGGCGATCGGGCAGGTCTCGGTGGCGCCATAGACCTGCACCATGGGCACGCCGCGCTCCTGCAACGCGCGGATCAACCGCTCCGGCACGATGCTGGAGCCGGTGGAGATCATCCTCAGGCTGGACAGATCCGCGCTCCGCCAGCGCGGGTGGGCGATCAGCATGTCGAGCTGGGCCGGCACCAGCACGGTGAGGGTGATGCGTTCGCGCTCGATGGCGGCCAAGCTCGCCTCCGGGTCGAACTTCGGGTGCAGCACCACGCTCGCCCCGACAGCCAGCGCCGGCGTGGTCAGGATGTTGAGACCGCCGACGTGGAACAGCGGCAGCGTGGTGAGGATGCGATCGGATGCGACCAGATCGTGCATGTCGGCACTGTTGGCGGCGTTGGCCGCCAGCGCCGCCTGGGTCAGCAACACGCCCTTGGGCCGGCCGGTCGTCCCCGAGGTGTAGCAGATCAAGAGCGGAGTGGCGTCATCGACTTCCGGATCGCGCGGCGCCGTTCGCTTCGCAGCGGACAGGAACTCCGGGTAGGCGAGCCAGCCTCGCTGCGGCTCGCCCATCGACACCAGGGTGACGCCGTTCAGGGTTTCACCCAGCGATGCACGCAAGCCCTCGGTCTGGGCGACGAAGGGCGCTTCGACGAACAGCACCTTGGGCGTGCAATCGGCCAGCATCGTCCCGTGCTCGGGTGCCGCCAGACGCCAGTTGAGCGGCATGAACAGGGCGCCCAGGCGGGCGCAGGCGAACAGCAGCGCCAGCATCTCCGGACTGTTGTAGCCCAGATAGGCGGCGCAGCCGCCGCGGCCGACGCCCTTTGCCGCCAGGGCGGCGGCGAGCTCCTCCACCAATGCCGCCAGCTGCGCGTAACTCAGCTCGCGCCCGGGAAAGCGTATGGCCGGCTTGTCGGGCGTCTGCTCGGCGTGGCGGACTATCCAATCTGAAACGTTCATGTTTACTCCATGGACCCATCCAACTCCGTCATCGCGAGCGCAGCGCGGCAATCTAGACTGCCGCGGCTCACGGCCTCGCAGTGACGCGACTCGTCAGGCATCGCCCACTTCCAGCACCACCGCCATCGCCGAATCGCCGGCGGCGCAGCCGGTAAACAGGCCGTAGCCGCCGCCGCGCAGCGCCAGCTCCTCGATCAGTTCGATGATGGCGCGGGTGCCCATCGGCGCCTGGGGATGGCCCCAGACCAGCGAGCAGCCGAAGTTGTTCATCTTCATCAGATCGGCGCCGGTCTCCCGGGCGAAATAGATGTCGTTCAGCGCGAAGGGATTGTGGGTCTTGATCGCGGCCATCTGCCCGATCGCCATACCGGCCTGTTGCAGCGCGTTGCGGGCCGCGGGCACCGTGGCTTCCGGCATGCGCGCGAGGCCGACGCGGGCCTGGCCGAAGCCGTGCAGGCGCACCGCGATCTTCGGGTCGGCGGACAGCGCGCGCGCGGCCTCCCGGCTGGCGACCACGATGGC
>JAJXTQ010000436.1 GCA_021783685.1 Pseudomonadota bacterium
GACCTTGACGCCAACGAGCAGGTGAAACTCGACTTCGAGGAAGCCGTCCCGGCATGAACGTGCCATTCAGCCAGTAGGCAAACTGGCCGTTATCCCCTGATAAGCGTGCGGCCGCCCGGTGGGTGGTCGTACGTTCGTCATGAACGATAGGGGACATCATCATGCAGCATCGACTGAAGCAGGCCGCGCTCGTGGCCTTGATTGCACTCTCGCCCACCCTGGCTGCGGCGGCCGAGCCGGCTCCGCTGTCCGGCGACGACCTGGCCAGCATCGGCGAGCGCATCCGCCAGACCGGTGAAAAACTGCGCGCCGACCTGAAGGAAGCGCGCGCCAGGCTGGAAGCGCAAAAGGCCCGCGAGGCCGAAGCCCGCAAGCGGGAACTGGAAGAACAGCGTGCCCACGCCGAAGCCCAGCAGCGCGAGGCGGAAGCCGCCCGTGAAGCCAAGACCGCCCGGGCCGAGCAGCTGGCCTTGCGGCAGAAGCAGCTGGAAGCCGCAAGGCAGGAGCGCGAACGCGAAGTAGCCCTGACCGCCCAGGCGGAACGCGAGGAACAGGCGGCGCGGGCCCGTGCCGCGGCTGCGCTGGCCGCAATCCGGAATTCTGATGAAATCAGTGCATTTGACGAGGACGACCCGGCGGTCGCGGTAGCCGAGGTGGCGAGCCCGAAACCGGTCGGCGCGGGCGCGCCTCCGTCGGGCACGGCGCGTGCACTGGAAGACGCACGCCGTCAGACCGGCGTCCGTGCCTTTGCCGACGGCGTACGCTGATCCGGCAACCGCCCCGCGAGTCGTCGACTGACGGGGCGGCAGGCAATAAAAAAGCGGCGCCACCGAGCGCCGCTGAAACCCGGTGTGGCAGGAGGAGGAGCGCCTGGGGTCAAACCCCGTACCGGGACTGTCTACAAGGGAAACCTACCTGGCCCGTCCGGCCCGCCGAGGCCGGCATGAATCAGGTATTGAATCAAATTACGACGCTGCCGGAAAAATCTTGAGTCCCGCACGCCTGATACAAGCGTACTGCTTCTGGCGGGGTTTCGCCGCAACAAAAACGTCCCGGTAAACGTGGCACAATCGTGCCAGGCGGTCGTGTTGCCGTTGCCTGGAACGCAATTTGCCTGTGATCCCGAACCTTGACCTGACTCTCTAGCAACATGACCTCGATCCATCCCGTGATTCTCTCCGGCGGCTCCGGTACCCGCCTCTCGCCCCTGTCCCGCGCGGCGCTGCCGAAGAAGCTTCTGCCCCTGGCCTGTGAACGCATCCTGTTGCATGATACCGTCGACCGCCTGACGACGATGCCGGAAATTGCCGCGCCGCTGATGGTGGCGAACGTCGAGCACCGTTTCATGATCGCCGAGCAGATGCGCGAAATCGGCGTTGAGCCACGCGCCATCGTCTTGGAACCGGTCGGGCGCAACACCGCCCCGGCGATTGCCGTCGCGGCGCTGTTGCTGAGCCGTGACGATCCCGACGCCCTGATGCTGGTGCTGCCGGCCGACCATCTCATCGGCGACATCGCGGCCTTCCACGAGGCCATCCGCGTGGCCGCCGAGGCCGCGAAGAACGGCCATCTGACCACCTTCGGCATCGTCGCCGCCACCGCGGAAACCGGTTACGGCTATATCCGGCAAGGCTCGCCCCTGGGCGACACGCCTGGCGCGAGCCGGGTCGCGGCCTTCGTCGAAAAACCCGATCTCGCCACCGCTCAGGCCTACGTCGCCGCCGGCGACTACTACTGGAACAGCGGCATGTTCCTGTTCCGTGCATCGGATTTCCTCACCGAGCTCGGCAAGCTGCGTCCCGACATCCTAGACGCCAGCCGGGCGGCACTCGACGTCGCCAAAAACGACCTCGACTTCGTACGCCTCGACCCGGCCGCCTTCGAGGCCTGCCCCTCGGAATCGATCGACTACGCCGTGATGGAGAAGACCGGCTGCGCCGCCGTGGTGCCGGCCGACATCGCCTGGAACGACATTGGGGCCTGGTCGGCCCTGTGGGAAGTGGCGCAGAAAGATGCGTCCGGCAACGCCACGCGTGGCGACGTCATGCTGGAAAACGCCCGCAACAACTTCGTGCGCGCCGAAACCCGCATGGTCGCCGCGCTCGGCGTGGACAACCTTGTCATCGTCGAAACTGCCGACGTGGTGCTGGTGGCGAACAAGGACCAGGTGCAGGACGTGAAAAAGCTCGTCGACCGCCTGAAAGCTGAAAAGCGCTGCGAGCATCTGATCCACAAGCAGGTCTACCGGCCCTGGGGCTGGTATGAAGGTATCGACGACGGCGAACGCTTCCAGGTCAAGCGCATCATGGTCAAACCGGGCGAAAAGCTCAGCCTGCAGATGCACCATCACCGCGCCGAACACTGGATCGTCGTCTCCGGCACGGCACGCGTCACCTGCGGCGAAGAGATCCTGCTGCTGACCGAAAACCAGTCGACCTATATTCCGCTCGGCACCTCGCACCGCCTGGAAAACCCCGGCAAGATCGATCTGCACATGATCGAAGTGCAGTCGGGGTCGTACCTGGGCGAGGATGACATCGTGCGTTTCGAGGATATTTATCAGCGCAGCTGAGGATAGGGGCCAGGATTCAGGGGGCAGGGGGGTGCGGCTGCGCCGCGTTTCAAGAATTCATGGGACGCGGCACAGCCAGACCACACCAGCGATCATAAAAATTTCACGAGCCGCAGATTGACAATCCAAAA
>JAJXTQ010000437.1 GCA_021783685.1 Pseudomonadota bacterium
CTGCGGTCGAGTTGCCGTAGATCACCCCGATCGGCTGATAGCTCACATCGTCATAGCTCAGGTAGATCTGCGAGCCGGCGTAGAGCGGGTCGAGGTTGGTCACCGCCATCCAGATCTCGTTGCCGCTCGATGTCGCGGCGGGCGGCGCCAGGAAGATCGTCGTGGCTGACATCTGGGTGGGTGCGGTGCCCAGATTCGGGATGTAGCCCGAGGCCGCCTGCGCGTTGTAGGCGAGCGAGGCGTAGAACGCCGGATTGAACTCCTCGGCGGTGATGGTCAAGAGCCCGCTCGAATCCTCCTCGATCGCCGTGATCAGCACCGGCGTGTGGTTAAGCCCCAGCATGGCGTCGGTGATCGTCACCACGTCCATGGGTTCGAGCAGGCAGTAGCGCGGCGCGAGCTTGAACCGGAAGGTGTTCAAGATGTAGAGCTCGCGCAGCAGGATGGCCTGCGCCACCTGTTGCGCCACCTGCGGCAGGCAGATCGAGTGCAGCGTGACGGTGGGTTTGGTGCGCACGCCGAAGGTCTCGATCGCCGATTGATCGGTCAGCCGTGCGGGGGCGGCCGTGTATTCGTTGGCGCGATCGAGGTATTCCACCGAGACATCGTTGTAGGCATCCGCCCGGCGCTTGCGCGTGACGATGACCGGATCCTCATGCCCGGTGACGATGAAATCGTCATCCCCGAGGTCATAAACCGGCGTGGCGGAGACCATGCCGTAGGGGATGATCTTGAGTGTGGCCTCCGACCAGAAGGCGCCGGCATTGGCCACCAGCAGCCAGTCGGCGATCCAGTCGTGGGCCGCGCGCTGGGTCGCCACCGCCGGGCTGATCAAGAGATTGTTCGTCGCGCACCAGCTGCGCAGCGCCGTGAGGTCGCCCAGGAACGACTGCGGCGACCAGGCGTTGGGGAACACGGACAGCACGCCGTAGTACGGGTTGCTCAGGAAATCGCTGATCACGTCGGCCGGATTGGCGTCCTGCATGCCCGCCGCGATCCGGGCACCCTCGACCTCGAAGAGGTGATTGCCGAGAGAGCCGTTGCTTCCGAGGTCGTAGTTGGCGAACGCCGCATAGGCGCTGCCGGCGTAGCCCAGGGCCTCGGTCGGATGCGCCGAGGTGAGATACCCCCAGGGTGTCTGCGGATAGCTGCCGGGGAAGATCGTGAAACCGACCGCCGCCGGGTTGGCGTAGGACACGTGGTTGCGCCAGATGCGCGACACCCCTGCGACCGGCCCTTCGGCCAGCAGAAAGCAGACCGTCGCCGAGTAGGTGTAGGTGGTGGTCGTGACAGATCCGCCTCCGCCGCCGCCTTTGCCGCCGCCCGTGCTCTGCGAACTCGTGTGCGGATGTACCTGCCAGTCGGTGTAGTACATGAGGGTGGGCGAGACGCGCGCGGTGCCGTAGACGATGGGCACCGGCTGGCTGTAGCCGGTCTTCTGGATTTGCAGCCCCGCCAGTACCGGCGTTTGCCACCCCGAGGGTCTGGGCTTGTTGCCGCCGAAGAGTCCGCTCATGGCATTCCCCACGGATCGAAGAATCGCACCGGGCGGTCTGCGAGCGCTCCCATTGCGGCGTCGCCGATGACGACCCTCTGTTCCGGGGCGTAGGCGTGGATGATCCCGGGCCAGTCGGTGATGATGCCCGCGTGGCTGTAGATGCGGCCGAACTTCCACAGCGCGATGTTGCCGGGTGCCGGCTGATCAGTTTCGACCGCGTACTGCCGGATGCCTTCGAGGTAGGTTTCCTCACCGCGGTGCAGCATGATGTCTCGCGAATAGCGTGGGATCTGGATGGCAGCCGCGTCCACGCCATTTCGCGCGAACACTCCCGCGCGCCCATAGACCTCGAGCACCAGCATCAGGCAATCGACCCCGGCGCCCTTGACGCGCGCGGCGTGGTGGTAGGGGGTACCGAGCCACTGCCGCGCCTCTTCGATGACGTCGTCCCGCGTGCCGTGCATGTCAGGTACTAGCCGTGGGCGACGGCACGAAGGGCCAGCCACGGAAATTGTTGAGGTTGTTGAAACGGGACTGGCAGGTCGCCATAGTCTTGTCGCAGCCGGGGAAGACGGTGAAGTTGTCGCCGACCGCCGGGACGGAATTCAGGGGCGTCATCAGGGCGAAGGTGTTGACGCCATTCGCCAGCGTGTGCTGCTTGACGGTCGCGCTCGCCCCGGCATTGGCGCCCGAGGTGAAGAGCATCGTGCCTTGAGTGAAATACCCCGACGGCAGGTTGAGCCCGGTGCTGTCGATGGTGAGGGCCGATCCGCTGCTCACCCAGTCGTATTCGGCGTAATAGGCCTGGATCAGCGCGCATCCGGTATCGAACAGCGAATGGATGCAGCCGGGCGAGAGCAGATTTCTCGGCATGTCGAGGTTCAAGAGTTCCAGTTGCGAGCTCACCGTCAGCACGACGCTCGAGCGCGAAGGCTTGACCTCGGAGACGTTGCCGAAGAACAGGTTGACCACCCCGGCCGAGGTGTCGCCATAGGTGGGCATGAAACAGCGGTCGATGCTGACCGTCGCGCCGTCGAAGCCGCCGTTGACCGCGAACTGCGGAAACGGCATGCCCAGCACGAGATCGGACGCGGATCCGAAGATCGACACCTCAACCGTGTCGACCGACAGGTCGAGCGAACACTTGATGCCGGATCTGGAGACCGCCGGATGCGTGCACAGATAGGTGTTGCCGTTGTAGACG
>JAJXTQ010000438.1 GCA_021783685.1 Pseudomonadota bacterium
CGGCAACAACCCAGCGCCACGGGATCACCGCGGCCGCGCAAATGTCGCGATTCTCCGACGGTGGAAGATGCGATTGCCCTGCTCGCCGACCATGGCTGGCTCTACGCCGAGGGCGACGCGGCCACCTACGACCGGGCGCGGGCGCTGTTTCCCTCGGACGTGCTCGAATGGGTGCAGGCCACGCAGCCCAAAGCCTGGGAGACCCTCGGCAAGAACCACGGCGCGCAGGCGGGCGAGACGCTGCTTTCGCGCCTGAGGGATCAGATCGACCAGCGCGGGACGCTGGACGTGCTCCGGCACGGCATCGAGCTGCTCGGGCTCAAGCAGCCGCTCAAGCTGGCGGAGTTCAAGCCGGCGCTCGCCATGAATGCCGACATCCTCGAGCGCTACGCCGCCAATCGACTGCGGGTGGTGCGGCAGGTGCGGTACTCGCTGCTATGGGAAGAAGTGTGGACGCGCGAGAGCTGGCTCGAGATCCTCGGCCGCTACCTCATCTCCAAGCGCGACGAGAAGAAGCAAATCGCGAAGATCATCTTCCCCCGCTATCACCAGCTCGACGTCACGCGCCGCATCCAGGCCGCGGTGCTCAATGACGGGCCGGGCGGCAAATACCTCATCCAGCACTCGGCGGGCTCGGGCAAGACCAACTCCATCGCGTGGACGGCGCACTTCCTCGGCGAGCTGCACGACGCGCAGAACCAGAAGATCTTCGACACCGTGCTGGTGGTGTCGGACCGCACGGTGATCGACACGCAGCTCCAGGAGGCCCTGTTCGATTTCCAGCGCACCAGTGGCGTGGTGGCGTCGATCACCAACCGGGAGGGGAGCAAGAGCGCCAAGCTCATCGAGGCGCTCTCGGGGATGAAGAAGATCGTCGTCTGCACCATCCAGACGTTTCCCTTCGCGCTGGAGGCGGCGCGCAGCCTGGCCGCGACGCAGGGCAAGCACTTCGCCGTGATCGCCGACGAGGCCCACAGCTCGCAGAGCGGCGAGGCGGCGGCGAAGCTCAAGGCGGTGCTCTCCGTCGAGGAGATCGCGGCGCTCGACGACGGCGGCGAGGTCAGCTCGGAGGACATCCTGGCGGCGCAGATGGCGGCGCGGGCGGGAGAGTCCGGCATTACCTATGTCGCCTTCACCGCCACGCCGAAGACCAAGACGATGGAGCTGTTCGGCACGCGGCCCGACCCCGCGCGGCCGGCCGGGCCGGGGAATCTCCCGGCGCCGTTCCACGTCTATTCGATGCGCCAGGCGATCGAGGAGAAGTTCATCCTCGACGTGCTCCAGAACTACGTCAGCTACAAGCTGGTCTTCCGGCTGGCGCACGAGGGCAAGGAGTACGACGACCATGAGGTCGAGCGCAGCGCGGCCCTCAAACGCATCATGGGCTGGGTCCGCCTGCACGAGTACAACATCGCCCAGAAGGTGGAGATCGTCGTCGAGCACTTCCGATCGACCGTGGCGCCGCTGCTCGGCGGCAAGGCCAAGGCGATGGTGGTGGTGGCGAGCCGCAAAGAGGCGGTGCGCTGGCAGCTGGCGATGGACAAATACATCCAGGCGCGCGGCTACAAGCTGGGAACGATCGTGGCGTTCTCGGGCGAGGTGAACGACCCCGAGTCCGGCCCCGACCCCTTCACCGAGAACAGCCAGAGCCTCAATCCGGCGCTCAAGGGTCGCGACATCCGCGAGGCATTCAAAGGCGGCGAATATCAGATTCTGCTGGTGGCAAACAAGTTCCAGACCGGCTTCGACCAGCCGCTCCTGTGCGGGATGTACGTGGACAAGCGGCTCGACGGGATCCAGGCGGTGCAGACGCTCTCCCGGCTGAATCGCGCATACCCCGGCAAGGAAACCACCTATGTAGTGGATTTCGTCAACGAGGGCGAGGACGTCCTCAATGCCTTCAAGGCCTACTACACCACCGCCGAGCTGGCGTCGGCCACCGATCCGAACATCGTGTTCGACCTGCGCGCCAAGCTCGACGCCGCCGGGCACTACGACGACTTCGAGGTGGACCGCGTGGTGGAGGTGCAGCTCGCCCCCGGCTCGAAGCAGGGCGACCTGGTGGCGGCGCTCGAACCCGTGGTCGATCGCCTGACGAAGCGCTACAAGGCCGCGCAGGAAGCGCACAAGGTTGCCAAGGCGAAGCAGGACGACACCGCCGCCGAGGCGGCCCGGAACGAGCTGAGCGCGCTCATTCTCTTCAAAGGCGACATGGGCGCGTTCCTGCGCCTGTACACGTTCCTCTCCCAGCTCTTCGACTACGGCAATACGGCAATCGAGAAGCGCGCCATTTTCTACAAGGCGCTGCTCCCCCTGCTGGAGTTCGGCCGCGAGCGCGAGACCATCGACCTGTCCAAGGTCGTCCTGACGCATCACAACCTCAAGAATCTCGGCCAGCGCGCCATGCCGCTCGGCGAGGGTGAAAAGCCCAAGCTCGAGCCGATCACCGAGTCCGGCGGGGGCGCTGTCCAGGAGAAGGAAAAGGCGCTGCTCCGCGAAATCATCGAGAAGGTGAACGACCTCTTCGAGGGCGAGCTGAGCGACCAGGACAAGCTGGTCTACGTGAACCACGTCATCAGGGGCAAGCTGCTCGAATCGAAGACGCTCAGGCAGCAGGCCGCGAACAATTCGAAGGAGCAGTTCGCCAACTCCCCCGACCTCGGCGCGGAGCTGCTCGGTGCGATCATGGGCGCGCTCGACG
>JAJXTQ010000439.1 GCA_021783685.1 Pseudomonadota bacterium
ATGCGGTGGGCCAGCATGTAGGGCCCCATCGAGAAGTGCAGCACCATTTCCACCAGGAACAGGATGATCGCCGCCCCCAGCGCCGCCTCGCCGAAGGCCAGCACGATGAGCGGGATGCCCATGTTGCCGGAGTTGTTGAACATCATCGGCGGCACGAAGGTCTTCGCCTCAACCTTCAACAGCCGCGCCACCGGCCAGGCGAGCAGGCCGGAGCCGAGGATCACCGCTGCGCCGCCAAGCGCCAGCTGCCAGTAGTGCGCGAAGTCGAAGGATTTGGAGGCCAGCGCCGCGAACACCAGCGCCGGCACCAGCACGTCCATGCTGATCTGGTTGGTGACGCCGATGTCCGGCCGCTTGACCCGGCCGTACCACCAGCCGATGCCGATGATCGCGAAGACCGGGAAGACGATGGAGAGGATGCGCAGGGCGAGCATCGCGGGATGTTAACCAGAAACGACCGTCGGCGCGCGAGGGCTGGACGGCTAAATCCAAGGCGCTTGCATCTGTTGCGCTGGCAGGGGGCGGATCATTGGCCGGCGTTTTGCCGGGGATGCGACTCGCTCTGCGCTTGCCGTAGCCAGGCGTAGTAGGCGTCGTACATCACCATGCCTTGCTGCAGCATGGCGTGGTCGCCGGGAAACATCGCCGACAATCCGAGGGACTGCGCCAGCAATCCGGCGCACTGCGGCGCCAGGTCGAGCCGGGCGGTGTCGGCCCCGCGCACGATGACGGCGAGCTGCTGCAAGGCCGGGTCATCCAGATTGTGCAGGCGCAGGAAGGCGTCAAAGCTGCACAGTTCGCCGACGTGGCCGTATTCCACCCCCGGGATGTCGTAGGGAACCGCGCCGGTTTCTTCAGCCGTCTTCAGCACTTGGTCGGCGGGCACGTAGAGAAACTCGGCTGCCGGATCGATGAAGCGCGCGATGAGCCAGGGGCAGGCGATGCGGTCGATTTTGGGCCGCTCGCGGGTGACCCATTTCATTTTTTCGCGACCTTGCCGCCCGCCGCCTTGTACGCCTCGATGCCGCCCTCGATGTAGCGCGCCTTCACGCCGGCGGCCTGCAGACGATCGACCACGCTGTTCGATACGCTGCCGCCGCGCACGCAATAGACCACTACGTCGAGGGTGAGCGGGAGGGCGCCGATCCAGGCGTCGATCTTGTCCGGGTTTTTCCACATCGCGCCGGGGATGATTTCATTGGACGCGGCATAGTCCGCCTCGCGGCGCACGTCGAACACCAGCGTGGCGTCCGGATTCACCTTGGCGGGTGCGATGCTGCGCGGCAGGTCCGGGCATTTGTCGGTGGGGGCGCCGCAGCCGCAGCGCTTCAGGGGTTGGGTTCCGGGTTCCATGGTGTCCTCACATCAATAACGAATAAGCCAGCCCGAGCAGGGCGCACACGCCGATCACCTTCATGATGTCGGCATTGTATTTCCACAGGGCGACGAAGGAGGCGACGGCGACGATGACCGGAAACCAGTCGAAGATCCCCGCGAACGGCGCCTCCGCCGTGCCCTGCGGCCAGAAAGTATGCCAGGCGAAGAAGGCCGCCAGGTTGAGAATGACGCCGACCACCGCCGCGGTGATGCCGGTGAGCGGCGCGGTGAAGCGGATTTCGCCGCGCGTGGCTTCGACCAGCGGGCCGCCGACGAGAATGAACAGGAAGGACGGCAGGAAGGTGAAGAAAGTTGCCACCGCCGCGCCTGCGAGGCCGGCCGCGACCGGGTTGCCGAAAACCTCTTTGGCGACGCCGCCGAGGTAGCCGACCCAGGTGACGACCATGATCAGCGGCCCCGGCGTGGCCTCGCCGAGCGCCAGGCCGTCCATCATCTGCGGACCGGTCAGCCACTGAAAGTGCTCGACGCCGCCCTGGTAGACGTAGGGCAGCACCGCATAGGCGCCGCCGATGGTGAGGAAGGCCGCCTTGGTGAAGAAGTCGCCCATGTCGTAGAGATCGGGCACGCCGTGGACCGCCAGCATCACTCCCAGCCAGATCAGCACGAATGCGGCGACCTTGATGGCCAGCTTGCGCCAGCTGAAACGCGCGTGGGCGGGCGGCGGCGTGTCGTCGTCGATGATCGCCGGGCCGTACTCCCGGGCGCTGGCGCCGTGGCCGCCGCCTGCCTTGAACTTATGCGGCGCGAATTTGCCGCCGATCGCGCCGAGCAGGCCCGCGGCCAGCACGATCCACGGGAACGCGATGTCGAAAAAGAAGATGCCGATGAAAGCCAGCGCCGCCATCCCCCACAACACCTCGTTCTTCAGCGCGCGGCTGCCGATGCGCCAGGCCGCGAACAGCACCACCGCCACCACCGCCGGGCGGATGCCGTAGAAGATGCCCTGAACCCAGGGCAGGTTGCCATACGCGAGGTACAGGCCGGCGAGCAGCGACAGCAGCAGGAAGGATGGCAGGAAGAACATCACGCCGGCGATGATGCCGCCGCGGATGCCGTGCATCAGCCAGCTGATGTAGATCGCCAGCTGGGTCGCTTCCGGGCCGGGCAGCAGCATGCAGTAGTTGAGCGCATGCAGATAGCGGTGCTCGGAAATCCAGCGGCGTTTCTCCACCAGTTCCTGATGCATCATCGAGATCTGCCCGGCGGGGCCGCCGAAGCTGATGAAGCCGAGCTTGAGCCAGTATTTGAAGGATTCGCCCAGGGTGACGGGCGCGGGTGGTGCGGTGGGTACGGT
>JAJXTQ010000440.1 GCA_021783685.1 Pseudomonadota bacterium
CACCGGCTCGGACTGCGTCGGCACCTCCAACCGCCAGGGAGCGGCGAGCGTGGTCCAGTTCGAGCTCCTGCCGCGCCCGCCGGAGCGGGAGAACAAACCGCTGGTCTGGCCCTACTGGCCGATGAAGCTGCGCACCTCCAGCTCGCACGACGAGGGTTGCGCGCGCGACTGGTCGGTGGCGACCAAGGAATTCATCGGTGGCGAGGGCGCGGACAAGGGCAAGCTGAAGGCGATCAAGGCGGTGCGCCTGCAATGGCAGGAGGGCAGGATGAGCGAGATCCCCGGCTCGGAGTTCACCCTCAAGGCCGATCTCGCCTTCCTCGCGATGGGTTTCCTCGGACCAGTGGGGCGTGTCCTGGATGCCTTCGGCGTCGCCCGCGACGCGCGCAGCAACGCCCGCGCCGACACCGAAGCGCCGGGCGCACTGGCTTACGCCACCAGCGTGGCCAAGGTGTTCGCGGCCGGCGACATGCGCCGGGGCCAGTCGCTGGTGGTCTGGGCGATACGCGAAGGCCGCCAGTGCGCGCGCGCCGTCGATGAGTACCTGATGGGAACCAGCCTCCTGCCGCGCTGATGAACGTCGTCATCCTCGCCGCCGGGCAGGGCAAGCGCATGCGCTCCGACCTGCCCAAGGTGCTGCACCGGCTGGCGGGCAGGCCCCTGCTCGCCCACGTCCTGGCCGCCGCGCGCGCCATCGGAGCCAAGAAGCTCTGCGTCGTCTATGGTCACGGCGGCGAGGCCGTGCCCGCCGCGCTCTCGGCCGAGGACGTCATCTGGGTGAAGCAGGCGCCGCAGCTCGGCACCGGCCACGCCGTGCTCCAGGCGCTGCCGCATCTCGATCCATCCGGCCCGACGCTGGTGCTCTGCGGCGACGTGCCGCTGATTTCCCCCGAGACCCTGATCCGCCTGATCGCGCAGGCGGCCGACGGTGCGCTGGCGCTGTTGACGGTCGAACTCGCCGATCCGACCGGCTATGGGCGAATCGTCCGCGATGAGCACGGCGCGATCCTGCGCATCGTCGAGGACCGTGATGCCAGCGACGCCGAGCGCGCGCTCCATGAGGTCAATACCGGCATCCTGATCGCGCCCACCGGAGGCCTGGTACGCTGGCTGCCCGCGCTCGGCAGGGGCAACGCCCAGAGCGAGTACTACCTCACCGACATCGTCGGTTTGGCGGTAGCGGAAGGCTCGCCGGTGTCCAGCGCCCAGCCGGGGGCGGAATGGGAGGTGGCGGGGGTCAACAGTCAGGCGCAGTTGGCCGCCCTTGAGCGCATCCACCAGGGCCGCAGCGCCGAACGATTGATGGAGCAGGGCGTGGGGCTGGCCGACCCGGCGCGGGTGGACGTGCGCGGCGAACTGGTCTGCGGCCGCGACGTGTTCATCGACATCAACTGCCTGTTCGAGGGCCGGGTCGAACTGGGCGATGGCGTGGTCATCGGAGCCAACTGCGTCATCCGGGACTGCAGCGTCGGCGCGGGCAGCCGCGTCCATGCCTACTCCCATCTCGACGCGGCGAGCGTCGGCCAGAACTGCAGCGTCGGGCCCTACGCGCGGCTGCGGCCGGGCACGGTGCTGGGCCGCGAAGTGCATGTCGGCAACTTCGTCGAGGTCAAGAACAGCCGCATCGACGACGGCTCTAAGGCCAACCATCTCTCCTACCTCGGCGATTCCGAGGTGGGACGCCGGGTCAATATCGGCGCTGGCACCATCACCTGCAATTACGACGGCGTGAACAAGCATCGCACGGTGATCGAGGACGACGCCTTCATCGGCTCCGACACGCAACTGGTGGCGCCGGTCAAGGTCGGCCGGGGCGCGACCCTGGGCGCCGGCACCACCCTGACCAGCAACGCGCCGCCGGAGGCGCTCACCGTCTCGCGGACGAGACAGGTGACCATCCCCGGCTGGAAGCGGCCGGTAAAGAAATCGTAGGTCGGGCTTCAGCCCGACGTGTTTCGACAGAGAATCACCAGAGGGCTAACCCATGTGCGGCATCGTCGCGGCGGTCGCTGACCGCAACATCGTCCCGGTCCTGATCGAGGGATTGAGGAAGCTCGAATACCGAGGCTACGATTCGGCCGGCCTCGCGGTGCTCGCTCCCGAGCTGACCCGGTTGCGTAGCCAGGGCCGCGTCGCCGACCTCGCGGCCTTGACCGCCGATCTCTCGGCCGGCGCCGGCGTCGCCCACACGCGCTGGGCCACTCACGGCGCGCCTTCCGAAAGGAACGCCCATCCGCACGTCTCGGGCGCGCTGGCAGTGGTCCATAACGGCATCATCGAGAACTATGCCGATCTGCGCAAAATGCTCGCCGGCCACGGCTACGCCTTCGTCACCGATACCGACACCGAGACCGTTGCCCACCTGATCGCGCACGTCCTGAAGACGACGCCCGATCTGCTGGAAGCGGTGCGGAAGGCCACCGGGCAACTGGTCGGCGCTTACGCCATCGCCGTGATCCGCGCGGGCGAAGACCGGGTGGTCGTGGCCAGGAACGGCGCGCCGCTGCTACTGGGTCTCGCTGCCGACGGCTGCTACGCCGCCTCGGACGCCTCGGCCCTGCTGCAGGTGACCCGGACCATGATCTATCTGGAGGACGGCGACATCGCCGAGATCAGCCGCAACGCTCACCGGATAGTGCGCCCCGACGGCAGCCCGGTCGAACGCCCCTGCCACGAGAGTTCGAGATCGGAA
>JAJXTQ010000441.1 GCA_021783685.1 Pseudomonadota bacterium
TTCTCCACGAGTAGCGGGATGACCAGGATCTGGTAGGGACCGCCAGCCGCCGCGGCGAGCGCCTCGACCGCCGAGCCGATGGCCGGGTGCGTGAGCGCCTCGAGGTCGGCGCGGGCCTTGGGATCGGAAAAGACGATCTCGCGCAGTTTCGGCCGGTCGAGATGCCCGTCGGGAGTGAGGATGCCCGGCCCGAACCGCTCGACGAGCCGCTCGAGCGGCGGCTGGCCAGGTTCGACCACGTCGCGGGCGATCTTGTCGGTGTCGATGATGGGCACGCCGCGCGCGGCGAACAGGTCGGCCGCAGTGGACTTCCCGCTGGCGATGCCTCCGGTGAGGCCAATGCGAAGGATTTTCATGCGTAAGCGCCGGATTGTAGCGCGGTTTTCGGCCGGCGGGTGCGCCGGCCCGTCTCAGCCCGGATACAGCCCAAAGTACAGGCCGACCAGCTGGTGCCCGTACATGAGCATCAGCCATCCGGCCGCGGCGAGGAACGGACCGAAGGCGATCGGAACGGCGCTGCTGCGGCCACGAGCGACGATCAGCACGATCCCGACGATCGCTCCGACGCCGGCGGCGAGCAGCACGGTCGGCAGCAGCATCTGCCAGCCGAGCCAGGCCCCGAGGGCTGCGAGCAGCTTGAAATCCCCGTAGCCCATGCCCTCTTTCGCCGTAAGCGCCCGGAACAGGTGATAGACGCCCCAGAGGCTGAGGTATCCCGCTGCGGCGCCGATCAGACTGGCACGCGGGTCGACCGGCACGGGTATCCCGCCTGCGGCCGGCACGAACAGGCTCAGCACCAGCCCGATCCACATCAGCGGCAGGGTCAGGCTGTCAGGCAGCAGCTGGTGGTCGATGTCGATGACCGCCAGCGCCACCAGGAACCAAGTCAGCACCAGGGCCGCGAGCGTCGGCCACCCGAACCCGAACCGCCACGCCACCAGCGCCGAGAGCAGCCCCGTCAGCGCCTCCACGAGCGGGTAGCGCGGGCTGATGCGCGCCCCGCATCCGGCGCAGCGGCCGCGCAGCCAGAGATAGCTCAGTACCGGGATGTTATGCCGGGCCGCAATCGGCGCGTGGCAGGCCGGGCAGGCCGAGCGCGGCACGACGAGGTTGTAGCGCTCGGTCTGCGCCGGGAGCGTGCCTGCGTCCGTGCTGAGCTCGGCGCACTGCGCCCGCCAGTGCCGCTCGAGCATGATGGGCAGGCGGTGGATGACGACGTTTAGAAAACTCCCGATCGCCAGCCCCAGCACCAGGCAGGTGCCGATGAAAAGGGCGGGCGATTGGGCGAGGAGCGCGGCCGCCGACACGTCAGTGGACGACGTTGCCGAGCTGGAAAATCGGCAGGTACATGGCGATGACCAGGCCGCCGACGATGACGCCGAGGATCACCATGATCAGCGGCTCGAGCAGGCTCGACATCGCGTCCACCGCGTTGTCCACCTCGGCCTCGTAGAACGTCGCCACCTTGCCGGCCATCTCATCGAGCGAGCCGGCTTCCTCGCCGACCGCGATCATCTGCACGACCATGTTGGGAAAGATGCCGCGTGCTTCCATGGCGCGCTGCAGGCGCTGGCCCGTGGCCACCTCGTCGCGCATCTTGAGCACCGCGTTCTCGTAGATGATGTTGCCGGTGGCGCCGGCCACCGATTCCAGCGCCTCGACCAGCGGCACGCCGGCGGCGAACATGGTCGAGAGCGTGCGCGCGTAGCGGGCGATGGAGGCCTTGTTGAGGATGGGGCCAATGATCGGGATCTTCAGCGAGAGGCGGTCCAGGACCTCGCGCATCTTGCGCGAGCGCTTCTTGAAGTACACGAATACCCAGCCCGCCGCGCCGATCACCAGCGCGATCCAGATGCCGTGATGGCGCACGGCATTCGAGATGTTGATGACGAACATTGTGAACGCCGGCAGGTTCGCGCCGAAGCCCTTGAAGAGCTTCTGGAACTCCGGGATCACGAAGATCATCAGCACCGTGGTGACGATGAAGGCGACGACCAGCACGGAGGCCGGATAGAACAGCGCCTTCTTGACCTTCTTCTTGATCGCCTCGGACTTCTCCTTGTAGGTCGCGATCTTGTCGAGCAGCGTGTCGAGCGCGCCCGCCTGCTCGCCGGCGCGCACCAGGTTGACGAACAGGTCATCGAAGTAGAGCGGATGCTTGGCGAGCGCCTCGTGCAGCGAGGTGCCCGACTCTACATCTCCCTTGACTGCCAGGATGAGGGTGCGAACGGAGGGTTTGTCGACGCCGCTCGCCACGATCTCGAAGGCCTGCACCATCGGAATACCGGCGGTGAGCATGGTGGCGAGCTGCCGGGCGAACAGCGCGACGTCGGCGGCGTTGACCTTGCCGCCCCTGAGGCTGTCGCGCTTGCGGCGCACGCGCGAGGGGATGATTCCCTGGCGGCGCAGCTCGGCGCGCACGGCCGCATCGTCGGGCGCCATGGTGTTGCCCTTGATGCGCTGCCCGCGCTTGTCGCGGCCCTCCCAGAGGAACGGGACGTCGGGCTTGGACGTCTTCAGGGTTGGGGAGATTGCGGTAGCCATGGGTTCGCTGTCCTGCGTCAGTCGATGGTGACGCTGTTGATTTCCTCGAGGCTGGTCACGCCCGCCTTGACCTTCTCCAGGCCCGCGCGGCGCAGATCCCAGATGCCCTCGCGGGCCGCCTGATCGCCGATCTCC
>JAJXTQ010000026.1 GCA_021783685.1 Pseudomonadota bacterium
CGCGCGGGCCATTCGGCAGGCTCGGCCATGGCGGATTCTCCAAGCAGCAAAAGGCGGATTCTACGCCAGAACGCGGCGGCATCCCGGCTCCTGCATGGCATACTAGGGCCCATTTGCATCCGGACCGCCCGCCACCATGACCCAGCCGCGCCGCATCCTCGTCACCAGCGCCCTGCCCTATGCCAACGGGCCCATCCATCTGGGTCATCTGGTCGAATACATCCAGACCGACATCTGGGTGCGCTTCCAGCGCATGCGCGGGCATGAGTGCCTCTATGTCTGCGCCGACGATGCGCATGGCACGCCGATCATGCTCAAAGCGCGCGAGCACGGCATCGCGCCCGAGGTGCAGATCCAGCGCGTGTGGACCGAGCACACCGCCGATTTCGCCCGCTTCGGCATCGGTTTCGACCACTACCACACGACGCATTCGCCCGAGAACCGCCATTTCGCCGAGCTGATCTACACCCGGCTGCGCGACGCCGGCCACATCGTGCGCCGCAGCATCCGTCAGGCTTTCGATCCCGTGCAGCAGATGTTCCTGCCCGACCGCTTCATCAAGGGCGGTTGCCCGCGCTGTGGCGCGGCGGACCAGTACGGCGATTCCTGCGAGGTCTGCGGCGCGACCTACGCCCCGAGCGACCTCAGGAATCCCGTCTCCGTGCTCTCCGGCGCCGCGCCCGAGGCGCGCGATTCGGAGCACTATTTCTTTCGGCTGGCCGACTTCGAGCCCATGCTGCGCGAGTGGATCGCGGCGGGTGCGCTGCAGGGCGCGGTGCGCCACAAGCTGGACGAATGGTTCGAGGCCGGGCTCGCGGACTGGGACATCTCGCGCGATGCGCCCTATTTCGGCTTCGAGATTCCCGATGCGCCGGGCAAGTTCTTCTACGTCTGGCTGGACGCGCCCATCGGCTACATGGCGAGTTTCCAGGCGCTGTGCGAGCGGCGCGAGAATATCGGTGCTCCGTTGGCGTTCGATGATTTCTGGGCGCCGGGCGCGGACACCGAGCTGTATCACTTCATCGGCAAGGACATCGCCTATTTCCACACCCTGTTCTGGCCCGCGATGCTGCACGGCGCGGGCTTCCGCCTGCCGACCGCGGTGTTCGCCCACGGCTTCCTCACCGTCAACGGCCAGAAGATGTCGAAATCGCGCGGCACCTTCATCCGCGCCGAGACCTTCGCCCGCCACGTCGCACCCGAATACCTGCGCTACTACTTC
Source organism: Pseudomonadota bacterium (assembly GCA_021783685.1). The sequence goes on from JAJXTQ010000026.1 coordinate 1,223, forward strand.
GCCGCCAAGCTGGGCCCCGAGGTCGAGGACATCGACCTGAATCTGGAGGACTTCGCCGCGCGGGTGAACGCGGACCTGGTCGGCAAGCTCGCCAACATCGCCAGCCGTTGCGCCGGCTTCATCGGCAAACGCTTCGAGGGGCGGTTGAACAAGGTTCTGATCGGTGATGAAGACCCGCGGCGGAGCGACGATCACATCGATTCGCTCACCTCCGATCTGATGCGGGCTGCCGATGACATCGCCACCTGCTACGAGGGTCGCGACTACGCCCGCGCCGTGCGCCGGATCATGGCGCTGGCCGATGAGGTCAACGCCTTTATCGATCAGAAAAAACCTTGGGATCTGGCCAAGGATCCGGCACAAGCCGGGCACCTGCACCTTGTGGCCAGCGTCGCGCTCAATGCCTTCCGACTGCTGATCGTCTACCTGAAGCCCGTGCTGCCGGTCATGGCCGAGGCGGCGGAGCGCTTTCTGGGTGTGGCGCCGCTCACGTGGAACGACGCGGCGCGCCTGCTGCCAGAGGGTCATGTGATCGGCGCCTACCAGCATCTGGCGCGGCGCGTGGAACCCGAAGCACTGAGCAAACTGATCGCCGATTCGAAAGAAGCCGCCCCGAGCATCGCCGCGCCGGAACAGCCCGTGACCGCCCCCATTGCGCCGACCATCGGCATCGACGAGTTCGCGAAAATCGACCTGCGCATCGCGCGCATCGTCGCGGCCGAACAGGTGGCGGGCGCCGACAAGCTGCTGCGCCTGCAGCTCGATCTGGGCAGCGAGCAGCGCCAGGTGTTCGCCGGCATCAAGTCGGCCTACCGCCCGGAAGAGCTGACCGGCCGGCTCACGGTGATGGTTGCCAACCTCGCCCCGCGCCAGATGAAGTTCGGCCTCTCCGAGGGCATGGTGCTGGCTGCCGGCGACGGCAAGGGAATATTCCTGCTCGCGCCCGATGCCGGCGCCCAACCCGGCATGCGGGTGAAATGACGCGCCGGGGCCGGCCGATCCAGACACAGGCGCGGTGAGCCGTGACGACGCTCATCGCCACCGCCCTGCTGCAAAATGCCGTTCTCAGCCTGGGTCTGGGGCTCATACCGGCCTTGCTCCTTGCCCCGGTGCGGCTCGATCGCGTGGCCTGGGCCGGCCTGCTCGGCATCCCGCTGTCGATGTTCGTCGCCGCCTTCGACCATGCGACGCAGTTGCTGTGGCTGCGTCCGCAAGGATGGGAGGCGCTACGCCTGCCGCTGCTGCTGGGCCTGACGGCACTGCTGGCGCAGATCCTCGCCTTCGGTCTGCGCCGCCGGATCGCGCCGGACGCCCACGGGCCCCGCATCGCGCCCTGGTTCGGGCTCTACGGAACGCTGCTGGGCCTGGCCCTCGCCCTCATGCCGCCAGCGGCGTCCTTCGGCGCGGCGCTCGCCTCGGGTTTCGGCACGGCGGCGGGTGCCGCCCTCGTGCTCATCCCGCTGGCCGCCCTGCGGCATCATCTGGCCAGCGCCGACACGCCGCACGCCTTTCAGGGCCTGCCCATCGCGCTGGTGACGCTGGGACTCGCGGCACTGGCCTTTCTGGGGTTCAACGGCCTGGTGAAGGTCTAGCCGATGGCCTGGGTGATGCTGGCGGTCTGGGCGGGGCTCTTCGCGGCCTTGAGCGGAGCGTTGGCCGCACTGGCCCGACACCGGCCCGAGGAAACGGCGGCGCTCGCCGCGGCGCTGGATGCCCTGCTGCCGCAGACCCAGTGCGGGCAATGCGAACATCCCGGCTGCCACCCCTATGCTGCGGCCTTGGCGTCCGGCAGCGCCGCTCCCAACCGCTGCGTGCCGGGCGGCAGCCGGACGCGCGACCGCCTGCTCGAACGACTCGGGATCGATGAGGCCCGCGAGCGCTTCCCCGCCCCGCCGGTGCCCACCCCCACCGTGGCGCGCATCGACGAGATGCGCTGCGTCGCGTGCACGCTGTGCCTGGACGCCTGTCCGGTGGATGCCATCGTCGGCGCCCGCAGCTTTGCCCACACGGTCATTGCGGCGGAATGCACGGGCTGCGCGCTGTGCCTGCCGGTCTGCCCGGTCGACTGCATCGTGCTGACGCCGGCACCGCCCCTGTCCGACGGGCGGATTCCCGGGTATCCGGGTGCGGACGATCTCGCTTCGGTGCGGGCGCATGGCCCGCATTGAAACCGCCCGCTACGCCCCGCGCGGCGGTCTGGCGCTGGCGCCCGTCACGGGGCCGCCGCCCGCCTGGCGCGAAGCGCCGGTGCCGCCGGTGCTCGCGTTGCCTCTGGAACAACAGGCCGGCGCTGAGGCGATACCCTGCGTGGCGGTCGGCGACCGGGTCCAACGCGGCCAGTGCATCGCCCGTCCACCCGGCGCCTGGGACGCAGCCATTCACGCCAGCAGTTCCGGCGAAGTCGTCGCCATCGCGCCCTGCCCGGTGGCGCTGCACACGGTCGCGCCGCGGCCCTGCATCCTGATCCGCACCGACGGCGCGGACAGCGCCGTCGCTCCGTTGCCCCCCTGCGATCCGGCGCGGGAGTCGCGCGCCGCGGTGCTGCGCCGCCTCGCCGAGGCCGGCGTGGTCGGGCTGGGCGGGGCGGTGTTCTCGACCGCCGCCAAGCTGGCTCGCGCCGACGCGCCGATCACCACGCTGATCGTCAACGCGGCCGAGTGCGAACCGCACATCCGCTGCGACGAGGCCCTGCTGGCCCACGCGCCCGCGCACATCGCCGCGGGCATCCAGGCGCTCGCCGTCTTCCTCGGCCAGCCCGAGGTGCTGATCGGGCTCAAGGAAACGCTCGATCCACGGCCCTTGGCCGCCGCGCTGGACGCCGCGGGCTCGAGCGCTGCGCGCATCATCCGCGTGCCGGCGCGCTACACCGCCGGCGCCGAGGACGTGCTGATCCGCCTGCTGACCGGGCGCGAAGTCCCGCGCGGCGCCCTGCCCCTGGACATCGGCTGCGTGTGCCTGAACGTGGCCACCGTGGTGGCCGCCGGGCGCGCGTTGCTGGCCGGCGAGCCGCTCACCACGCGGGTGGTCAGCGTCAGTGGACGCGACCTGTCCGGCAGCGCCAACCTGATCACCCGTCTGGGCACGCCGGTGTCGGCGCTCCTCGCCGCGTGTGGCGGCGCCGTAGCCCCGGGTCAGCGTGTCATCCTGGGCGGCCCCATGATGGGCGTGGAACTGGCGAACACCGAGATCCCCATCACCAAGGCCAGCCAGGCCGTGTGGATGCCCGGAGCGGGAGATCTGCCCGCGCCGGGTCCCGAACGGGCCTGCATCCGCTGCGGCGCCTGTGTCACCGCCTGCCCGGTGAACCTGTTGCCGCAACAACTGCACTGGCATGCCCGCGCCGCGGACCCCGAAGCCCTGACCGCCCACGGGCTGGAGGTGTGCATCGAGTGCGGCTGTTGTGACGTGGTCTGTCCCAGCCAGATTCCGCTGGTCGCGCGCTTTCGTGCCGCCAAGGCGGCGCTCGCCGAGGTGCAGGTGCTCGACCTGAGGGCCCGCTGGCTGAAGGATCGTTTCGTCGCTCACGGGGCCCGTCTCGATGCGCGCACGGCGCGCGCGGCGGAAGAGACCGCCCTGCGCCGCGAGGATCCGCGCGCACGGCTGGCCCGGCTGCGCGCACATCGGGCGCGCAAGGACGCCGACGAGGGAAGCGCATGAATCCGGCGCCGCGACCGGAGACGCCGCTCTGGCCCCATGCCCGCCCCGTGGCCTGGGTCATGACGCAGGTCCTGCTGGCGCTCCTGCCGGGCGCGGCGGTGACGCTCTGGTGCCGCGGCCCCGGGGTGGCGGTGAACCTCGCGCTCTGTCTCGCAACCGCCTATGCCTGCGAGGCCGCCGCCCTGCGCCTGCGCAACCGTCCCGTGTCGCCGGCCCTGGGCGACGGCAGCGTGGCGGTGACCGCGGCGCTCATCGCCTTGTCCCTGCCGCCCTGGCTGCCGCTGCCGCTGCCCGTGCTGGGCACTGCCTTTGCGGTCCTGATCGTCAAGCAGGCCTATGGCGGGCTGGGCCAGAATCCGTTCAATCCCGCCATGGCCGCCTATGCCCTGTTGCTGGTGAGCTTTCCGGTGGCCATGACGCGCTGGCCGGCGGCGGCAGCCGCCTGGGATTGGGGCGCGGCCTGGCAGGCCTGGAGCGGCGGCGTGCCGGCATGGGACGGACTGACCAGCGCCACACCGCTCGGGGACGTGCGCACGCGCCTGACGCTCACGCACACGCTCTCGGAAATCGCCGCCCGCGGTGGCCCCGTCGGCGCACCGGCCGGCTGGGCGATCAACGGGGCCTATGGCCTGGGCGGCCTGTATCTCCTGGCGCGCGGCATCATCGGCTGGCGCATTCCGGTCGCCGTGCTCGGCGCTCTGGCCCTCTGCGCCATGGGTTTTCAGGCCGTGGACGCCGACCGCTACCCGTCCGCGCTGTTCCACCTCAGCCAGGGCGCCGCCCTGCTGGGCGCCTTTTTCATTGCCACCGACCCGGTCTCGGCCAGCACCACGCCGCGCGGGCGGCTGATCTATGGCGCCGGCGTCGGCGCGCTGGCCTACCTGATCCGGACCTTCGGCGCCTACCCGGACGGTTTCGCCTTTGCCGTGCTGCTGATGAACCTCGCCGTGCCGCTCATCGACCGCCTGACCATCCCGAGGCCCTATGGCAGCCCCCGAGACGACTGAGCGCCCCGACCCGGCCGCCTTCAGGGCGGGCCTCGCGCTCGGCGGCGCGGCGCTGGTGGTGTTCGCGCTGGTGCTCGCCACCGTGCACTGGACCGAGCCGCGCATGGCGCAGAACCGGGCCCGGGACGCGCTGGCCCTAGTGCGCGAGATCGCCGGTGCCGAGGCGGACCCGCCTGGCGCACTGCGGCCCCTGAGGCTTCCGCCGGCGGGGGAACTGCACCAGAATACGGCCTTCACGGCCTATCAACTGCTGATCGACGGCCGCGTGGCGAGCGTCATCCTGCCCGCCGTGGCGCCCGACGGCTACAGCGGGCGCATCGAACTTCTGGTCGGCATCGATGACCAGGGTCGTGTCACGCGGGTGCGGGTGACGCGCCACCACGAAACCGTGGGGCTCGGCGATCGCATCGACCGCGCGCGGTCGGCCTGGATCACCCAGTTCGACGGCCGCAGCCTCACCGACCCGGCACAGGAGCGCTGGAACGTGCGCAAGGACGGCGGCGATTTCGACCAGATCACCGGCGCGACCCTGACGCCGCGGGCCGTGATCCACGCCGTCGCTGCGGCGCTGCAATACGCCGCGCGCCACCGCGAGCCGTTGTTCGATCCCGCAGGGCAGGCTGCGCCGTGAAGCGTCTCCCCGACCTGCCGACCCCCGCTGCGCTGACGGCCGCCATCCCGCTGGCCGTGGGCAGCACCTCGCTCGTCGGCGGACTGGCCCTCGCCCTTTCGACCGCGGCCCTCCATGGGCTTTGGCGCGCGCTGCGAGCGCCGCTGGACGCCCGCCTCGCTGCGCCGCTGCGCCTGGCGCTGGCGGCCCTGGTCCTGGGCGGGCTCACCGCCATCGTCGACCGCTTGCTCGACACCGGCCTGCACGGCCTGCACCCCGCCGTGGCCGGTCCCCTGCCGCTCGCGATCGCGGCCGTCCTGCTGCTGGAAGCCGCGTCCGCATCGCATGCACCGGGCGCCGCGAAAGAGACGGGGCGCTGGCGTGACGCATGCTTGCTCGCTGCGCTGCCGCCCCTGATCGGCGCGCTGCGCGAGGGCTTGGGCGCGCTGTCCATCGGCCGCGTGCCGCACACGGCCGGCGGCCCCATCCCCATGCCCGAAATCCCGGTCTTTCCGATCGCCATCTGGCCGGCCGGCGGATTCATACTGCTCGCCCTGCTGGTGGCCGGCTGGCGCGCGCTCGAGGCCCGGCGCGGAGCGGCGCCCCGATGACGCCGGAGCACTGCGCGGAACTCTTCGCCCGGCTCGCGGCCGCCAATCCCGAGCCCAGGACCGAACTCGTCTATCACAACCCCTATCAATTGCTGGTGGCCGTCATTCTTTCGGCGCAGGCCACCGACGTGGGGGTGAACAAGGCCACCGGCCCCTTGTTCGCGCACGTCCGCACGCCGCAGGACATGCTCACCCTGGGCGAGGAAGGACTGCGGCAGGCCATCCGCAGCATCGGCCTCTATCCGTCCAAGGCGCGCCACGTCATGGCCATGAGCCGGATGCTGGTGGAGCTCCACGAGGGGCAGGTGCCGCGCAGCCGCGAGGCGCTCGAAGCCCTGCCCGGCGTGGGCCGCAAGACCGCCAACGTGGTGCTCAACGTCGTGTTCGGCGAACCGACGCTGGCGGTGGACACCCACATCTTCCGCGTCGCCAACCGCACCGGACTCGCGCCCGGCAAGACGGTGCGGGAGGTCGAGGACCAACTGCTGCGCTGCGTGCCGCCGGCCTACCGCCAGCATGCGCATCACTGGCTGATCCTGCATGGCCGCTACGTCTGCCGGGCGCGCCGGCCGCTGTGCGACCGCTGCCCCATCCATGACCTGTGCGCCAGTGCGCCGCTGTTTCCGCCCATGGCGGACGGCGCGCCCGCCCGGTCCGCCGCACCCGCATCCGGAGCCCACTGAATGTTCGGTCATGATCGCGCCACGCTGCGCGCCCAATATGGAGCCGCCTGGCGCAAGGCACGCGCGGGAGCAATGCTCAGCCCGCTGGAACAGGCCCTGGCGACGCTGATCGAGGAGCATCCCGAGTACCACGCCCTGTTCGGCGAGGATGACGATGCCGCGCGGCGGCGCGAGTTTTCGCCGGATGCCGGACAGGAGAATCCGTTCCTGCACCTGGGACTGCACATGGCCCTGCGCGAACAGGTCGCGACCGATCGGCCGGCCGGCATCCGCCGCATCCACCGGCGCCTCGCCGCCCGTCAAGGTTCGCCGCATGCGGCCGAGCATGTGATGATGCACTGCCTGGGGCAGGCGCTGTGGGAAGCGCAGCGGGCCGGCCGGCCGCCCGACGAAGGCCGCTATCTCGACTGCCTGAACAGGCTCTAGCGCGACGACACCGCGAGGACTGCATGGAACCGGCACCGATCCCGCGCCCTGCCGACAGCACCCGGCTGCAGAACCTCATGCGGGAGGTGACGGAGCTGCTGCGCAAGCAGCATCTGGTCGAGCATCTGCTCGAGCGCACCGCCACGCCGCGCCCGGTGCTGGAACAGCAGGTCCTGCACCGCCAGCATCTGAGCGAACTGGAACGCAAGCTCGGCCAGTTGCACCCGGCCGACATCGCCCACATCCTCGAAGCCCTGCCGCCGGAGGACCGGCTGACCGTCTGGGATCTGGTCCGCGCCGATCTGGACGGGGAAATCCTGCTCGAGGTCTCGGACGCCGTCCGTGAAAGCCTCATCGCCCGCATGGATCAGGCCGAGTTGCAGGCCGCGGCAGCCCAGCTCGACGCGGACGAACTGGCGGACCTGGCGGCGGATCTGCCGCGCGACGTGCTGCAGCGCGTGCTCGATGCCATGGACGCGCAGAACCGCGCCCACCTGCAGGCCGCCCTGGCCTATCCCGACGACAGCGTGGGCGCGCTGATGGACTACGCGCCGGTCATCATCCGCGAGGACATCAGCCTGGACGTCGTGTACCGCTATCTGCGGCGCATGGGCGAACTGCCCGACCACACCGACAAGCTGTTCGTCACCGACCGCCGTGGACAGCTCAGTGGCGTCCTCCTGCTGCGCCGGCTGGTGGCGGAGGATCCCGAGCGTCGGGTCTCCGAGGTGATGGCGCGCGATGTCGTGACCTTTTCGCCGCTGGACGATGCCGCCGGCGCGGCGCAGGCCTTCGAGCGTTACGACCTCGTCTCGGCGCCGGTGATCGACGAGCGGCGCCGGGTCGTGGGCCGCCTGACCATCGACGTGGTGGTCGACTACCTGCAGGCGCTGCGCAACGCCGAGATGCTGGGGCGGGCCGGTCTGCGCGAAGACGAGGATCTCTTTGCCGGCGTGGGACCCAGCATCCGCAACCGCTGGCCCTGGCTGGCCGTGAACCTCGTCACGGCGCTCGTCGCCTCGCGCGTCATCGGCCTGTTCGAAGGCACGATCGAGCGGCTGGTCGCGCTGGCAGCATTGATGCCCATCGTCGCCGGCATCGGCGGCAATACGGGCAACCAGACCTCGGCCCTGATCATTCGGGCCCTGGCCCTCGATCAGTTGAACGACAGCAACACCCACCGGCTGATCCGCAAGGAGCTGCGGGTTGCCCTCATCAACGGCCTCGTCTGGGGCGCCATCGTCGGGGCCGTGGCGTTTGCGCTCTACGGCAACCCGAAGCTCGGCATCGTCATGAGCGCCGCGATGCTGCTCAATCTGCTGCTGGCGGCCATGGCCGGGATGTCCATCCCGCTCGCCATGCATCGCCTGCGCCGCGACCCGGCCCTGGGCTCGAGCGTGCTGCTCACGGCCACGACCGACAGCGGCGGGTTCTTCATTTTCCTCGGGCTGGCGAGCCTGTTCCTGCAATGAGCGCACAGCGGCGCGCCCCCCACCGCAGGCGGTTTGCCGCGCCGTTGCAGGCGACGCTGGTGCTGAGCGGTGTCCTGCTCGCCGCCTGCGCGCCGCCCCCGGCGCCGCCCCCGGCGCCCCTGACCGTTGCCGGACGCGCGGGCGACCTCCCGGCGCGGCGTCTGGAAGTGGTGTCCCAGGCCTTGGCCATGACCGGGCAGCCCTATCGCTCGGGCGGGGCCGCACCCGGCGGCTTCGACTGCAGCGGACTGGTGTCCTATGCCTATGCCCAGGCCGGTTTCCGCCTGCCGCGCCGTGCCATCGAGCAGGCCGAGCGGGCGCGACGGCTGCCGCCACGGGCGCTGCAACCCGGCGATCTGCTGTTCTTCCGCATCGACGGAACCGTCTCCCACGTCGGCATCTACATGGGCGACGGGCGCATGGTCCACGCCCCTTCCTCGGGCAAGACGGTGCGCGTCGACACCATCGATGCGCGCTATTGGGCCCCACGCTACGCCGGCGCCATCCCCATGCAGCAACTGCTCGCGGACGCCTCCTGATGCTCCGATGGCCGCTGTCGCGACGACTGGGCCGGCGATGACACGAAACGCGGCTGAACCCTGCACCCGTTCCAGCTATCTTTGAACGAGCGCAACCCTTCCGGAGAAACGCCCATGGTCCCCGCACCACTTCCCTTCTCGACCCACCAGATCGTCATCATCGGTGGGGGCGCCGCCGGGCTGGCCGTCGCCGCGCGCCTGATGCGCCTGAACAACCGGCTGGACGTCGCGGTCATCGAACCGGCCGAGTTTCACTACTACCAGCCCGGCTGGACCCTGGTCGGCGCCGGCGTTTTCGCCGACACGCACACGCGCCGGTCGATGGCCGGCCTGATGCCGATGGGCGTCACCTGGATCCGCAACGCGGTGGCGGGCATCGAGCCCGACCACAATCAGCTGATCCTCGCCGACGGCCAGACCATCGGCTATGAGCACCTGATCGTCTGCTCCGGCATCGTCTGCGACTGGGATGCCATTGCGGGGCTCGCCGACACGCTGGGCCGGAACGGTGTGTGCAGCAACTACCGCTATGATCTGGCGCCCTACACCTGGCGGTGCATCCAGGACTTCACAGGCGGCAATGCCGTCTTCACCGCCGCGCCCATGCCGTTCAAATGCCCCGGCGCGCCACAGAAGATCCTGTATCTGGCCGCCGATCACTTCCAGCGCAACGGCCGGGCGGCCGCGCTGCACTACTACTGCGCCACCCCGACGATCTTCGGCGTGCCGCCCTTCGCCCGCGCCCTGGAAAAAGTGGCGGATCGCTATGGCGTCGAACGCCACTATCAGCACAACCTGGTGGCCGTGGACGGCGCCGGGCGCGTGGCGACCTTCGAACAGACCGGTCCGGACGGCCAGAAGACCCGGATCGAGCAGCCGTTCGACCTGCTGCACGTCACGCCGCCCCAGCGACCCGCCGACTTCATCCGGACCAGCGCGCTCGCCAACGCGGCCGGTTATGTGGACGTCGACAAGTTCAGCCTGCGCCATGTGCGGTACCCGAACGTCCATGCCCTGGGAGACGTGGCCTCGACCCCGAATTCCAAGACCGCCGGCGCGGTGCGCCAGCAGGCCCCGGTGGTGGTCAGGAACCTGCTCGCCCAGCTCGCCGGCAAGGAAGGCAGCGCGCGCTACGACGGCTACGGCACCTGCCCGCTGACCACCGCGAACGGCCGGGTGATGCTGGCGGAATTCGTCTACGACGGCGTGGTGACCCCGACCTTCCCGCTCAACCCCTACGTGGAACGGCGCAGCATGTGGTGGCTCAAGACCAGCCTGCTGCCCTTCCTGTACTGGGAAGTCATGCTGCGCGGCTACCAGATCGACCGGCCCCACCATCGCGTCCGCAACGACCCGGAGCCGGCGTGAACGGCGCTATGCGAAAAGCGTGAACTTGCCGTCCCGGCTCCAGTCGATAAGCTCAGGCTATCGCCCGTAAACATTTTTTTCATTTCATTTATCTGCCCCGATTGCATAACATGAGCCCGTCCCGGACCTTCACCCACAAGGAGTTCAGCCATGAGCGTTCTGGTTAGCCAATCTGCCCCAGACTTTACCGCCGCCGCCGTCATGCCCGATGGCAGCATCAAGGACGACTTCCGCCTGTCCGACTACAAGGGCCAGTACGTCGTGCTGTTCTTCTGGCCGCTCGACTTCACCTTCGTGTGCCCGTCGGAAATCATTGCCCACGACCACCGCGTGTCCAAGTTCAAGGAACTGGGCGTGCAGGTCATCGGCGTCTCCATCGACTCGCCGTTCACCCACCACGCCTGGCGCAACACGCCGGTCGACAAGGGCGGCATCGGCGCGATGCCATTCCCC
>JAJXTQ010000442.1 GCA_021783685.1 Pseudomonadota bacterium
GTTGGATGGACAGGTAGACGCCCAGTACGCCGGTGGCGCTCACGAGGGGCGCGCGCGAAGCGGCCAGAATCTCGCGGATGATCGGCCGGAGTTCCGGCGGCGAGGCCGGCGCCTGGTGACCGAGACCATAGGCCGGACGCAGCAGGCGATGCAGCAGCGCCGCGCCAAGGGCCGTGATGGCGAGACCGGCCGCCGTCATCAGCCACACCGTCAGCGGGATCTGGCGCACGCCCTCCATCCGGTCAACTCCCGCCGTCTCGGCCCGCGATACTGCCGCGCATCAGGCGAGCAGACGCAACAGGCCCTGGACGGGGATGCCGAGCCATGCCGGACGGTTGTGCATTTCGTAGCGGATTTCGTAGAGGCATTTTTCGATCAGGAACAACCGCAACAGCTTTTGCGCCAAGGCCTCGTCCTCGGGGAAGGTCACGGCGCCTGCAATGGCGGCACGATATCCCGCCAGGAAAGCGGTGGCGGTTTCCTGTTCCCAGGCACGCACGGCAGGCTCCAGCCGCAGTCGGTCGGCCGGCCGTTCCGTGGTGCTCTGCGCCAGCGCCACCATCCCGGCGTAGTCGAAGGAGCGCAACAGGCCGGCGACGTCGCGCAACGGCGAGTGTTTGGCGCGCCGTTCGGCAAGCGGGCGGCCCGGTTCGCCTTCGAAGTCGGTGATGACGAAGTCATCGGCGACCAACAGCACCTGACCCAGATGAAAATCGCCGTGATAGCGGCTGCGCACGATGGTGGCCTGCGCCAACGCGGTGGGCTGCAGCGCCTCCAGTGCGCTCTGCCGCCGGGCGAGAAGGCGATGACCGCATTCGCGGATCGTCTCCGGCAGCCGGTCGAGTGCTTGCTCGAGGGCGTCGAAGGTGGCCGTGGCCTCCTGACGCACCGCGCTGAACCATCCGTCCAGTTCGGCGGCACCGACCGGCTCGGGATCGAAGGCCGGGTCGCCGGTGGTGTGTGCGAAACATTGGTGAAGTTCCGCCGTGCGCCGGCCGAGATTGTGCATCTGATGGGTGAAAAAGGCGTGCTGGCTGGCGGCGCCGTCTTCACCGGTTTCCTCGGCCGGTTCGGCCAGCATGCGCTCGAGATAGCCCACCGTGTAGTCCCACGCCGATCCCTGATTGCCGAGAAATGGCTGCAGGATCGCCACGGTCAGCATCTCCTCTGCGGGCCCCTGATACGTAAGGGTACCGGCCAAGGGCACGATGTGGCTGTATCGGGCCTGTTGAGTGAGAAACGCGCCGACCTCGACTTCCGGGTTGATGCCCTGTTGCAGGCGCCCGTAAGCCTTGAGGAACAGGCGTTCACCGAACAGCACCGCGATATTGCTCTGCTCGAGCGCCGGATGATGCACGGGCTCCTGCAGCGCGGTCGGCAAGTCGTCGATCACGCCGGTCGTTCTGAAGCCCAACATACCGCGGCCCAGCGGAACCTCGCGTCCCTGATCCATCGCTGCCACCAAAGCGCGGCAAAAGGCAGGATCACCGTAGGCGCTGTAAAGCACGCCCATGCGCGCCTTTTCACGCACACGGGCCAGGGTCCAGGGCAGCAGGCCGTTCAGCCTGTCCTCGCCGAGTTCGTCTTCCCAGGCCAGCGCCAGCGGCAGGAAGTAGCGCTGCGCCGGGCCCTCGGTGAACTGCACGTCGATGAGCGTCAGCAGCCAGCGTCCGCCGCCGTCGCGCCATTCGCTCTGTTCCAGGATGTCGATGCGCGCGATGCTGCCGCCCTTGCCCGCAAACCAGCGTTTGTCCCTGAGGTAGGGCGCAAGGATCTGCTGCTGGAACTGGCTCTGGGTCCGGCTCTCGATGGCCCGCCGCACCGGGTTGACGAGGGTGCGCCCGCTGAAGAAGGTCAGCCAGCCATCCGTGAGCACCAGAACCGGCAGCTCCCGACCCGGGAGACGATCCTGATGCCAGACGGGCGCATCGACGTCCCGTGCCAGCCGGAAGCCGTAGTAGCCATAGCCTTTCAAGGTCAGCAGATAGGGCAAATCGCCGATCGGCGGGAAGGGCGTATGGCCCAGCAGCTCGACGGGGACGTGCTGCCTGTATTCCGCGAGATCCAGTTCGACCGGCTGGGCGCTGCGCGAGAGATTGACCACACACAGGATCTTCTCGTCCTGCCATTCGCGCACATAGGCCAGGATCTTGCGGTTGCCCGGCGACAGGAACTTCAGATTGCCGTTGCCGAAGGCGCGATAGGTCTTGCGGGCCGCGATCAGCCGACGCATCCAGTGCAGCAGCGAGGACGGATTGCGCAGTTGCGCCTCGACATTGATGGTCTGGTAGCCGTGGACTGGGTCCATTACCGGCGGCAGGAACAGACGCTGTGGATCGGCGCGCGAAAACCCGCCATTGCGGTCCGGCGTCCATTGCATCGGGGTCCGCACCCCGTTGCGATCGCCGAGATAGACGTTGTCGCCCATGCCGATCTCATCGCCGTAATAGACGATCGGCGAGCCGGGCAGGGTCATGACCAGGAAATTCATCAGTTCGATCTTTTCCCGGTTGTTGTCCATCAGCGGGGCCAGCCGGCGCCGGATGCCGACGTTGAGCCGGGCGCGCGGGTCCACGGCGTACATGGTGTACATGTAGTCGCGCTCGCGACTGGTGACCATCTCGAGGGTGAGCTCGTCGTGGTTGCGCAGGAAGATCGCCCACTGGCAGTTGTCCGGG
>JAJXTQ010000443.1 GCA_021783685.1 Pseudomonadota bacterium
GGCGTCGACCGCTACCGCGCGGCCAAGGAAAAGCCCGCGTTTTAGCGCCCGTTTTGCCTGCAAGGCAACCCAGGGCGCTTATGCCTTGAACGGGTTGCGCTCGTTCAGTTCCTCGACGTAGCGGTCCACGCCCTGCGTCTCCTGGGTGAGGAAGCGACCGACGGCCCGCGCGAATTCCGGGTGGGCGAGCCAGTGGGCCGAGCGCGTCTCGGTCGGCAGGAAGCCGCGGGCGAGCTTGTGCTCCCCCTGGGCGCCGCCTTCGAACACGCCGATGCCGCGCAGGATCGCGAACTCGATCGCCTGGTAGTAGCAGGTCTCGAAATGCAGGCAGGGCACGTCCTCGACCGCGCCCCAGTAGCGGCCGTAGAGCCGGTCGCGGTCGAAGAGGTTGAGCGCCGCGGCGATTGGGCGCCCGTCGCGGTGGGCCAGGACCAGGAGAAGGTTCTCCGGCATCATCCGTCCCAGGCGCAGGAAGAAATCCAGGTTGAGGTAGGGCTGCCGGCCGCGCAGCTCGTAGGTGAGCCGGTAGCAGCGGTGAAAGAAGACCCAGTCGTCGTCGCCGATCTCGCCGCCGCTCAGACGCTCGAGGCGCACGCCGGCATCGACGACGCGGCGTCGTTCCTGGCGGACCTTCTTGCGCTTGTCGCGGGTGAGCGCTGCCAGATAATCCTCGAAGTCGCGGTAGCCCGGGTTGCGCCAGTGGAACTGCACGCCCTTCCTGATCATCATCCCGTCAGCACTCATCAGTGCCGCTTCGTCAGCGTCGGCAAAGAGGATGTGCAGCGAGGAGGTGCCGCTCGATCTGGCATAGTCGAGTGCGGTGGCGAGCAGCCGTTCGCGGCAGGCGTCGTCGCGGGCCAGCAGGCGGGCGCCCGGCACCGGCGTGAAGGGCACGTTGGCGACCAGCTTCGGATAGTAGTTGATGCCGTGGCGCTGATAGGTCTCGGCCCAGGACCAGTCGAAGACGAACTCGCCGTAGGAATGATCTTTGGCGTAGAGGGGCAGAGCGGCGACGAGATCATCGCCTTCCCAGAGCGTCAGGTGGCGCGCGTGCCAGCCGGTCTCGGGACAAGCGCAGCCGCTCAGACTCATCGCCTCCAGGAAGGCGTGACGCAGGAAGGGCTGGTGGCCGGCGAGCGCGTCCCATTGTTCGGGGCGAACTTCGGCGAGAGAGTCGAGAATGCGGCTTTCCATGGCGGCAGGCGGTCCAAAGCGTGTTGTATAGTAGCGCCGATATGAGCCAATCGAAGAGCCACCTGAAGATCGCAATCGCCCAGTTGAACTGCACGGTCGGCGACCTCGCCGGCAATGCGCAGCGTGTTCTCGCTGCCGCACAGCGGGCCTCGTCGTTGGGCGCCGACCTGATGCTGACGCCCGAGCTGGCGCTCGCCGGCTATCCGCCCGAAGACCTGCTGTTGCGCCCCGATTTCTACCGCGCCTGCGGCCGCGAGCTGCGTGCGCTCGCCGCCGCAGCGCGCGAGCGCTGCCCGGATCTCGCCCTCCTGGTCGGTCATCCCGAGGAGCACCAGGGGGGGCGCTACAACGCCGCCTCGCTGCTGCGCGGCGGGCGCATAGAGACCACCTACCGCAAACACCGTCTGCCCAACTACGAGGTGTTCGACGAGGAGCGCTATTTCGACGCCGGCACCGAGGCCTGCGTCATCACGGTCGCGGGCGTGCGCTGCGGCGTCAATATCTGCGCCGACGTCTGGGAGCCGGGCGCGGCCGATGCCGCGCGGGATGCCGGCGCCGAGCTGCTGCTGGCCCTGAACGCCTCGCCTTATCACCAGAACAAGCAGGCGCAGCGCTATCAGGTGCTGCGCAGCCGCATCCAGGACACCGGCATGCCGGTGATCTACGCCAACCTGGTCGGCGGCCAGGACGAACTGGTGTTCGACGGCGCCTCATTCGCCCTGGACGGAGGGGGCGCGCTCACCCATCAGTTGCCGGCCTTCGAGGAGGCGCTGGAGATCGTCGAGTTTCGCGACGGCGGCTTCCTGCCCGGGCGCATGGTGCCGCCGCTGTCGCCGGAGGCCGAGGCCTACGCCGCGCTCCGGCTGGGCGTCGCCGACTATCTCGGCAAGAACGGCTTTCCCGGCGCCATCATCGGCCTGTCGGGCGGCGTCGATTCGGCGCTGACGCTGGTCATCGCCGTCGATGCGCTGGGCCCGGAACGGGTGCGCGCGGTGATGATGCCCTCGCCCTATACCGCGCAGATGAGTCTCGACGACTCGCGCGCGTTGGCGAAGAACCTCGGCGTGCGCTACCAGGAGATCGCCATCGAACCGGCGATGCGCACCTTCGCCGAACTCTTGGCGCCGGAATTCGCCGGACTGCCGGCCGACGCCACCGAGGAGAACCTGCAGGCGCGCATCCGCGGCATGATCCTGATGGCGCTGTCCAACAAGAGCGGCGCCATCGTCCTGACCACCGGCAACAAGAGCGAGATGGCGGTCGGCTACGCCACGCTCTACGGCGACATGGCCGGCGGCTTCGCGGTGATCAAGGACATCTACAAGACCCTGGTCTATCGTCTCTGCCGCTACCGCAACGGCCTCTCGCCGGTGATCCCGGAGAACATCCTGACGCGCGCGCCCTCGGCCGAGCTGAAACCCGACCAGCGGGACCAGGACACGCTGCCGCCCTACGAGGTCTTGGATGCCATCATCGAGGC
>JAJXTQ010000444.1 GCA_021783685.1 Pseudomonadota bacterium
GTCGGTGGTTCCCGAATCGCTTAACATCCGGGCGCGCAACCACTCCCCGTCGTCACGATCCGATGATGAAATTCCGCGTCATTCCCGTCACGCCCTTCCAGCAGAACTGTTCGCTCCTGTGGTGCGAAGAAACAGGGGAAGGCGCGGTCGTCGATCCGGGTGGCGACCTGCCGCTGATCGTCGATACCGCCGCGCAACTGCAGGTGCGCATCGTGAAGATCCTGCTCACCCACGGCCATATCGACCACGCCGGCGGCACCGCGGCGCTCGCCGCGCAACTGGGCGTGCCGGTGGAGGGGCCGCAAGAGGAGGAGCGTTTCTGGATCGACCAGTTGCCGCAGCAAGGCAAGATGTTCGGTTTCCCCCACGTCGATGCCTTCACCCCCGACCGCTGGCTGAACGACGGCGACCAGGTGAGCTTCGGCCGTGTCACCCTCGAGGTGCGCCATTGTCCCGGCCACACCCCCGGACACGTGGTGTTCTACAACGCCGAGGCCAAGCTCGCGATCGTCGGCGACGTGCTGTTTCAGGGCTCGATCGGCCGCACCGACTTCCCGCGCGGCGACCACGACGCCCTGATCCGCTCGATCCGCACCAAGCTCTGGCCGCTGGGCGACGACGTCGCCTTCATCCCCGGACACGGGCCGATGTCGACTATCGGCGAAGAGCGACGCAGCAATCCCTACGTCGGCGACTAGAGTCCGTCGTTGTCACCGTTACCCTGACGATTCAGGGCTGCGTAGCGGTGCGGGTACCCGCAGCCGCACCACACCTGCTGCGCAGGTGTAAGTGCCCGTAATTGTCCCGGACAACACCGGGACAAAACGGGCACTAAAATTCCAGCGGGTCTACGTCTATGTGCCAGCGCAGATCGCGCGGCGCCTTCTGCTGATACAACCGCTCCACCCAGGTCACCAGGAACGCCTGCAGCGCCGCTCGATTGTCCGACTCGGCCAGCAGCTGCGCCCGCTCCAGCGCCATCATCCGGTAGAGGCGCATCGGCACCGGGTCGTAGAGACTGACCCCGTCGGGCAGCAAGGTCTTCGCGATCGTCGCGGCGACCTTGAGGAAGGCCAGCGAATCCTCCAACTGCCTGGCCTCGGCGCGCAGCAGCACCTGGAAGGTGAACGGCGGGAAGCCGGCGACGCGCCGCTCTTCCAGTTGCACCCGGGCGAAGCTCGGGTAGTCGTGGGCGAGCAGCGCCTGATACAGCGGGTGGCTCGGATACTCGGTCTGGATCAGCACCTCGCCGGCCAGCGCGGCGCGTCCGCTCCTGCCGCCGACCTGCATCAACTGGGAGAAGAGGCGCTCGGGTGCGCGAAAGTCGGCGGCGAACAGCGCGGCGTCGGCGCCGACCACGCCGACCAGCGTCAATCGCGGAAAGTCGTGGCCTTTGGCCAGCATCTGGGTGCCGACCAGGATGTCGGCGCGCCCCTCGTGTATTGTCGTCAGCAGCGTCTGCCACTTCTTCGGCGTGCTGGCGGAATCGCGGTCGACCCTGAGGATGCGCGCTTCCGGAAAACGGGCGGCGAGGCTCTCTTCCAGACGCTGGGTGCCGCGGCCGAACGGGTGGATGTCGATATTGCCGCAGCCCGGGCAACTGCCCGGAATGATCGCCTCCAGGCCGCAATGGTGACAACGCAGGCGGCGGTCGGCGAGATGCACGACGAGGTTCGCGGCGCAGCGCGGACAGCGGCTCACCCAGCCGCAGGCCGGGCAGGCGAGCACCGGGGCGTAGCCGCGGCGGTTCAGGAACACCAGGCTCTGTTCGCCTCGCGCCAGGCGCGTTTCGAGCGCGGCCAGCAGGGCGGCGCTCATGCCGTCCTGCAGCTTCTCGCGGCGGGTGTCGATCGCGCGCACCGTCGGCATCTCTTCGGCGACGGCGCGGCGCGACAATTCGAGCAGTCGATAGCGGCCGCTGCCGGCGTGATAGAAACTCTCCAGCGATGGAGTGGCCGAGCCGAGCACGATCGGCACGCCGCGCTGGTGCGCCCGCCACACCGCGACGTCGCGCGCCGAGTAGCGCAGGCCCTCCTGCTGCTTGAACGAGGCGTCGTGCTCCTCGTCGACGACGATCAGGCCGAGCCTGGGCAGCGGCGAGAACACCGACAATCTTGTGCCCAGGACGATGTCGGCGCGGCCCTCGAGGGCCGCGATGAAGCCGCGCGAGCGCGCCGCCTCGGCCATGCCGCTGTGCGCCGAGACCACCGTTGCGCCGGGAAAGCGGGCGGCGACGCGCGATTCCAACTGCGGCGTCAGCGCGATCTCGGGCACCAGCATCAGCGCCTGCCCGCCCCGGGTCAGGATCCGCTCGATCAGGCGCAGATACACCTCGGTCTTGCCGCTGCCGGTGACGCCGTGCAACAGATGGGTGGCATAACGGCCGAAACCGGCGGCGACCGCTTCGACGGCTTCGGCCTGCTCGGGCAGGAGTTCCGGCGGCGCGGGCGGCAGGGCAGCGATGTCCGGTGCGGGCTTGGGCTTGCGTTTGGCGGGCAGCTTGCCGCGGCGCAACTGGGGTGGCAGCGCCAGCGCGATCACCTCGCCCAGCGGATGCTGGTAATAACGGCTGCAGAACTCGACCAGGGCCAGCCAGTCGGGCGGCAAGGCCGGCAGTTCGCGCAGGATCTCGCCGGCCGGCTTGAGCTTGGCGTGCTCGCTCGTTGCCGCCAG
>JAJXTQ010000445.1 GCA_021783685.1 Pseudomonadota bacterium
ATGGCTCATCGCCGTCGGTTTGGTCGTCGCGGCCATGATCTGGTTGCTGTTGCTGAGTTATCGCGACGTCGAATACCGCCACGACCTGTGGTGGCAGTTTGCCTTCGATGCCCATGTGTCACGTTCTCTGCGTGCCATCACGCTGACCGCCTTTCTGGCCGTCGCCATCGGCCTGTGGCAGCTGTTGCGACCTGCCGGCATCGACGCGCTTGCGCCGACCGAGGCGGATCTGGTCCGCGCCGCCGACATCGTGCGGCGTCAGCCGTCCGCCGATGCGGCCCTGGTGCTCATGGGCGACAAATCGCTCCTCTTTTCGGATGACGGGGAGGCGTTCGTGATGTACGGCCAGAGCGGCCGCTACTGGGTCGCCTTGGGCGATCCGGCGGGCCGTCCGGACAGCGCGCCGAATCTGGTCTGGCGTTTCGTGGAACTAGCCACGGCCCACGGTGGCCGCGCCGTCTTCTATCAGGTGACGCCAGCAGCCTTGCCGTGGTATCTGGACGCCGGGTTGCGTGTCTACAAGCTTGGCGAGTCTGCGCATGTCCCGCTCCCCGCCTTCGACTTGAAAGGCCCGGCACGGGCGCCGCTGCGCCATGCCTACAGTCGTGCCCAGCGCGAAGGCCTGACGCTGGAGATCCTGCCCCCAGAAGCCGTGGGCGCCGTGATCGACGCCTTGCGGGGGATCTCCGATGCCTGGCTCACGAGCCGCAACGCGCGCGAAAAACGCTTCTCGCTCGGGGCGTTCGATGCCGGATACCTCGAGCGCCTGCCCGTGGCTCTGGTGCGCCAGCACGGCGCCATCGTTGCGTTCGCCAATCTGCTGACCACGGATGTGGGCGAGGAGGTCCGCGTCGATCTGATGCGCTACCTGCCCACCGCCCCGCCGAGCACCATGGACTACCTGTTGATCGAACTCATGCTGCGCTACCGGGCGGCCGGCGTGGCGCGCTTCGGGCTCGGCATGGCGCCGCTCGCCGGCATGGCGCAGCACGAGCGCGCACCGACCTGGCAGCAGGTCGGTCGGCTGTTTTACGAGCGCGGCGAGCGCTACTACAACTTCCAGGGCGTGCGCCGTTTCAAGGAAAAGTTCGCGCCGGTCTGGGAGCCACGCTACCTCGCGGCCCCGGGCGGCATGGCCCCGCTGCTGGCGCTGGCGGAAGTGACGACGCTGATCGGCGGGGGCTTGCGGGGCGTGGTGGCGAAGTGAAGCGAGCGGCGCTGCTGCTGTTGTTGCTGGTTCTCGCCGGCTGCCAACGCGGCGATTCCCCCTTTGGCAACGGGCGCTTCGATCGGGTCTGGGTCGACCTGCCGGCGGGCGACACCCGCCAGGTGGTGTTGTGGCTGATGCCCGGGCACAGCCGAACCGCGATCGATCGGCGTCTCAGCGCGGTGCTGACGCGCGAGGGTGCCCTGGTGATCAGTGTCAGCGCGCCCGGGCTGCTCGCGCGCATGGCCGCGGAAGATGGCGATTGCAGCCTGCCCGCCGGCGATCTCGACAACCTGGCCCATGAGGTCGAAGCGCAGCTGGGCTTGGAACGCTATCTGCCGCCGGTGCTGGCCGGACGCGGGGTCGGCGCAGCGCTGGTGTACGCCGCGCTGGCGCAGGCGCCGCTGGACGGCTTCGCCGGCGGTGTGTCGGTCGATTTCACGCCCGCCCTCCCGAGCGCGATTCCGCTCTGTCCCGGGCGCGGCCTGGCCAGCGCTTTCGCGGCTGCGGACGGCCTCAGCACCGTGGCGCCGGCGGCGCTCCCCGTGGCGCCCTGGATGGTCGTGGCGACGGGCGGACCGCAGGCGGTGGCGGATGCCTTCGTCCGCAAGGTGCCGGGCGCCGAGGCCGTGGCCGTGACCGGCATCCCGGCACCCGGCATCACGGTGCCGGGCGCCGACGCGCTGCGCGCCGCCTATCGCCAGTTGACGCGTCGATGGCCCGCGCAACCGGCCGTGCCCCGGCTGAGCGGCGACCGCCTGCCCTTGATCGAAGTCCCGGCCCGAGGCGCCGAGGCGCCCGTCTGGGCGCTCGTGCTGAGCGGCGACGGCGGCTGGGCAGGCTTGGGGCGCGATCTGGGCAGCGCGCTGGCGGCGCAGGGCGTGGCGGTCGTGGGCTTCGATTCGCTGCGCTATTTCTGGGGACGACGCAGCCCCGAGGGTCTGGCTGCGGACCTCCAGCGTATCCTGAACCGGTATCAGGCCCGCTGGCCGGACAAAAAGCCGATCCTGATCGGCTACTCGCAGGGTGCGAACGTCCTGCCCTTCGCCTACAACCGACTGCCGGCCGAGTGGCAGGCGCGCGTAAAAAGGCTCGTCTTGCTCGGGCCCGGCGAGCGGGCGGCCTTCACCTTTCAGGTCAGCCAGTGGTGGCGCAGCGATACGGGCGACGAGGACGTCCTGCCCGAGGCAAGCCGGCTGCCCGCGGAGCGCACGCTGTGCGTCTACGGGCGGGACGAGGCGAGCGCGTCCATCTGTCCGCAGCTAGACGATCGGCTGCCGGTGATCACGCTGCCCGGCGGGCACCATTTCGACGGCGACATGGCGCATCTGGCGCGGCTGGCCCTGGAAATGCCCGCCGCGGCGCACTGAGCGACGGGCGCTGCAGGACCCGCTCCACCGCTGACCGATCAGCCTACCGGCTCGGCGTAGAGGTCGTGCTCGTCGGCGTCCGTCACCACGACG
>JAJXTQ010000446.1 GCA_021783685.1 Pseudomonadota bacterium
CGGTGCGCCGCGATCCGCTGACGCAACTGCCGCTGCGCTACGGCATCGAGAACGATTTCATCCTCTATCAGAAGGAAGCCCGGCGCAATCACACCCTGCTGTACGTCGTCCTCGTCGACGTCGACCACTTCAAGCCGATCAACGACACCTTCGGCCATCCTGCAGGCGACCAAGTCTTGCGCCAACTGGCCGATACCCTGAAAAACACCCTGCGCGAAGACGAACCGCTCTACCGATATGGCGGGGAAGAATTCCTCTGGCTGCTGAAATGCAAATCGGCCACCGAGGCCAGGCAGTCGGCGCGGCGCGTCCTGGCGACCGTGGGCACCACCCCGGTGCCGATCGACGACGAGGACATCCTGCGACTGACCGTGACCCTGGGGCTGGCCCTGGCCGGGGAACAGGAAGACCTGGCGAGTGCCATCAAGCGGGCAGACCTGGCGCTTTACGAAGGCAAGCGGGACGGCCGCAATCGTTACGTCATTGCCGAACCCTGATGCGACGCCTGCCGCCGGCGCCCTAGCAACCACGGCAAAGACTTCCCGGGGCTCGATGGCGAGTCCCATCAGCCCGCCAAGCGGCATCGCCTATACATAGAACATGCCCGTCGCATGAAAAAGGGAGCCGGATGCAATTCAAGGACTACTACCAGATCCTCGGCGTGGCGCGTGACGCCACGGCGGACGACATCAAGAAGGCCTTCCGCAAGCTGGCGCGCAAATACCACCCGGACGTCTCCAAGGAGGCGGATGCCGAGTTGCGCATGCAGGAGGTGAACGAGGCCAACGCCGTGCTCTCCGACCCGGAGAAGCGCGCCGCCTACGATCAACTGGGGCGCGGCCATCGGCCCGGCGAGGATTTCCGCCCGCCGCCGGACTGGGATGCCGGTTTCGAATTTTCCGGGCAAGGTTTTTCGCCCCATGAGGCCGCCGGCTTCAGCGATTTCTTTTCCGAACTCTTCGGCCGCATGGGCGGCGCGCATGCAGGCGGCCGCTATGCCCACGCCGGCTTCCAGGCGCAGGGCGAGGACCACCACGCCAAGGTGCTGCTCGATCTCGAAGACGCCTTCAGCGGCGCCACCCGGCAGATTTCGCTGCGGGTGCCGCAGATGGATGCCCAGGGCCGCGTTCAACTGACGACCCGCACGCTCAATGTGAAGATTCCCAGGGGCGTGCACGCCGGCCAGGTGATCCGTCTGGCCGGTCAGGGCGCGCCCGGGATGGGCGGCGCACCCGCCGGGGGCCTGCTGCTGGAAGTGCAGTTCAAGCCGCATCCGCGCTTTCGGCCAGAGGGCCGCGACCTGCACCGTACCCTGCCGGTGGCGCCGTGGGAAGCGGCGCTGGGCGCCATCGTTGCGGTGGACCTGCCGCATGGCAGCGTCAAGGTGCGCATCCCCGAGGGGGCGCAGAGCGGGCGGCAGTTGCGCGTGCGCGGCCATGGCATCCCCGGCCAGCCGCCCGGCGACCTGCTGCTCGACCTCCAGGTGGTGCTGCCGCCGGCCACGACGCCGAAGGCGCGCGAACTGTATGAAACCATGGCGCGCGAACTGGCGTTCGATCCGCGCCGGCAGGAAAGGACCTAAGCCATGCAAGACGACGACTTTCTCATCGGCTGCCTGATGGAAGACTCGTGGCTGACCCTGGAACAGGTCGCCGCCGCCTGCAGCGTGGAGCCGGGGTGGCTTATGCGCCATATCGAGGAAGGACTTTTCCCGCATGCCGAGAGCGTGGCGGGCACCTGGCGCTTTTCCGGCGCGAGTATGCTGCGCGCGCGGCGCATGCGGCAGCTGGAGCGCGATTTCGATGCCGTCCCGGAACTCGCCGCCCTGGTGGCCGATCTGCTGGAGGAGATGGACGCGTTGCGGACGAACAGCGGCAGCGCAACGGGCTGATCAGGCAGGCGGATCGCCTGGGCGGCGCCGCTCAGATCAGGAGTTCGTCCCGGGCCTGCACCAACGCTTGGGCCAGCCGTACGCCGCTCTCCCACGCACGCTCTACACCGACGCCGGCAATGCCGTCGCCGATCAGGGCGACGCGGTTTTCCCGGTCGCTCACCCAGAAGCCGCCGACCGTCGTTTCAGGGCGTGCATGGCGCCATAGATGGGAGGCTTCGATCTCGACCGGCCACGGCAGCCCCAGCAGGCCCATCAGGGCCGAGGCCGCGCGGTTGCTGGCTTCCATCTCGGAAGCCTCGAGATAGGTTTCGGCAAATTCATGGCTGCTGTGCACGGCCCACAGGCCGGGACCATCGGCGGTCTGGCGTACCGCCAGATTCAGCAGATGATCGTCGAACTTGATGACGTCCGCCGCAGGGCCGCCGTCCCAGCGCATCAGGAACGACCAGATCGGCCGATAGCGCACCTCGCCGAGGCGCTCGCGCAGCAGCGGCAGCGCCTCGAGCATGGGAATGGCCTGCGGCGTGGGCACGCTGCAGATCACGCAGTCGTAATCGCCGCGGACCTCGCCGTTTTCCAGGATGAGGGTGCGCGGCTGCAGGGTGACCACGCGTGATCCGGTGTGCAAACGGGCACTGCCGAGCAGGTGTCGAACCAGCTGCGAGGGTTCGATGGTGGGTCGATAATGGTTTTGCAGCTGCGCTTCGCCCCACGAAATCGTGGCGCGCCCCTGCCAGACGTTACCCCGCACCGGGGCAACCCAGCCCTGGCGCA
>JAJXTQ010000447.1 GCA_021783685.1 Pseudomonadota bacterium
GTGGGGACACTGGCCGTCTACCTCAACGCACTCCCCGGCAAGGGCGTGCACGTGGTGACGGTGAACGACTATCTCGCCCGCCGCGACGCCGCCTGGATGAAGCCCCTCTATGAATATCTGGGGCTGACGGTGGGGGTGATCGGGGCAGGGCAGACGCCGGATGAGAAACGCGCCGCCTATGCCGCGGACATCACCTATGGCACCAACAACGAATTCGGCTTCGATTATCTGCGCGACAACATGGCCTTCCGCCCGGAAGAGCGCGTCCAGCGCCCGCTGCATTACGCCATCATCGACGAGGTGGATTCCATCCTCATCGACGAGGCGCGCACGCCGCTGATCATCTCCGGCGCCACCGACGACAGCACGGAGCTCTACGAGCGGATCGACAAGCTCGTGCCGCGGCTGGTGCGCCAGAAGGAAGAGGACGGCCCCGGCGATTTTTCGGTGGATGAAAAGGCGCGGCAGGTACACCTCACCGAGGACGGCCATCAGCACATCGAGGAGATGTTGACCGAGGCGGGGCTCCTGGAGCCGGGCGAAAGCCTCTATGACGCGGCCAACATCGCCCTCATGCACCACGTCAATGCGGCCTTGCGTGCGCACCAGCTGTTCCAGCGCAACGTCCACTACATCATCCAGGGCGGCAAGATCGTCATCGTCGATGAGTTCACCGGCCGCACCATGCCCGGCCGGCGCTGGTCGGACGGCTTGCATCAGGCCATCGAGGCCAAGGAAGGCGTGGACATCCAGGCCGAGAACCACACGCTGGCCTCGATCACCTTCCAGAACTATTTCCGGCTCTACGAAAAGCTCGGCGGCATGACCGGCACGGCCGACACCGAAGCCTTCGAATTCCATCAGATCTACGGTCTCGATGTGGTGGTGATTCCCACCAACCGGCCGATGGTGCGCAAGGATCTGCCCGATCAGGTCTTCCTGACCCGCCCCGAGAAATACCAGGCCATCGTCGCGGATGTGAAGGATTGCCGGGCGCGGCGCCAGCCGGTGCTGGTGGGCACGGCCTCGATCGAGGCCTCCGAAGTGCTGTCCGCGCTGCTCACCAAGGACGGCATCGAGCACGAGGTGCTCAACGCCAAGCAGCACGCGCGCGAAGCCGAGATCGTGGCCCAGGCCGGTCGCCCCGGCGCCGTGACCATCGCCACCAACATGGCCGGGCGCGGCACCGACATCATCCTGGGCGGCAACCCCGAACTGGCACGTCGCGAGCTGGGCGAGGAGGCGACTCCCGAGCAACTCGCTGCGATCGACGCGGCCTGGCGGCAGGCGCATGAGGCGGTGCTGGCGGCGGGCGGACTGCACATCGTCGGCAGCGAACGCCACGAGTCGCGCCGCATCGACAACCAGTTGCGCGGCCGCGCGGGGCGCCAGGGCGACCCGGGTTCCAGCCGCTTCTATCTCTCCTTCGAAGACGATTTGCTGCGCATCTTCGGTTCCGAGCGATTGTCCGGCCTGATGCAGCGTCTCGGCATGACCGAAGGGGAGGCCATGGAGCATCCCTGGGTGACGCGCGCCATCGAAAACGCCCAGCGCAAGGTGGAAGGCCACAACTTCGACATCCGCAAGCAGTTGCTGGAATACGACGATGTGGCCAACGAACAGCGCCGGGTCATCTATCAGCAGCGCAACGAGCTTCTGGCGCAGGGCGACGTGGCGGAAACCATCGCGCGGATCCGCGAGGATGTGGTGCGGCAGATCACCTTCCGCTTTCTGCCGCCCGATGCGCTCGAGGATCTCTGGGATCCGCCCGGGCTGGACGCCGTCTTCCGGCAGGAACTGGGCGTGGATCTGGGGATTGCCCGCTGGATCGAGAGCGATCGCCAGGTCGAGCCGGCCGCGGTGGCGCAACGGATCCACGAACGGCTGCTGCAAACCTATCGCGCGACCGAGAGCCAGATCGGCTCCCAGGCGCTGCGTCACGTCGAGCGCTCGGTCATGCTGCGGGTGATCGACCAGCACTGGCGCGACCATCTGGCCAACATGGACTATCTGCGCCAGGGCATCCACCTGCGCGGCTATGCCCAGAAGAACCCGCGCCAGGAATACAAGCGCGAAGCCTTCGAGATGTTTTCGCAGATGCTGGAGGCCATCAAGCAGGAAACGCTGTTCACCCTGCACAAGCTCCAGTTCCAGCCGGACGAGGCGCCGATGCGGCCCGAACCGGCGCCGATCCGCATGCAGTTCGAGCATGCCGCCGCCAGCGCCCTGGCCGACGGCGAGGCGCCGGACGCGCAGGAACCCGGCCCGGGGTCGCAGACGCCCGTGCGCGTCGATCGCAAGGTGGGGCGCAACGAGCCCTGTCCCTGCGGTTCCGGCAAGAAATTCAAGCACTGCCATGGGCGGCTGGATTGAGCCATGGCGGCTGGAACCATCCCTTTCGAGCCGATGCCCCCGCTGCGCGGCCTCCGCGTGGGCACGGTCATGGCCGGCATCCGCAAGGCGGACCGCCGTGATCTGGTGGTATTCGCGCTCGGTCCGGACGCCACGACGGCCGCGGTTTTCACCCGCAACGCCTTCTGTGCGGCGCCGGTGATCCTCGCGCGGGCCCACCTCCAGCGGACGCGCCCGCGCGCGCTGCTGATCAACACGGGCAACGCCAACGCCGGCACGGGCGCGGCGGGTGAGGCGGCGGCGCGCGCCTGCTAG
>JAJXTQ010000448.1 GCA_021783685.1 Pseudomonadota bacterium
GGTGGGGTCGTCGTCGAGAACGATGATTTTCGGGTTCATGGTTGAAACCTTTCAAGACCGCGAATGCGCAGCGGCGCATTCGCGTTGACGGATCAAACCGCCGCGCGCTCCAGCATCGCCAGCGCACGCTCATGCATCGCCTGCGCGTTCATGCCGTTGAAGTCGAACAGCTGCTGCGGGCTGGCGGTGGTTTCGCCGCGCTTCCAGCAGAACACGTCGCGCTGCGATGCCTGGCTGCGCAGCAGCACCGGCTCCAGCGGTGCCGAGGGGCCGCCGGTGACGCCGATCAGCACGTCGCCGTGGAACATCGCCTTGAACGCATCGTCGCCCATGAAGCGGCCATCGGGTTCCGACACGCTGTCCCACAGCACGTCGCTCGGGCGGTACAGGCGGCGCGGGTTGACCACGGCGACGATGCGCGAGCCGATGCCGGATTCCGCCAGCTTCTCGGCGGCGGCGAACACCGGCTGCAGCACCATGTCGCCGGTCACCGCGAATACCACGGTGTGAGAGCCCGGACGCTCCTGCAGCACCATCGCGCCGTCGTCGATCGCCTGATAGCTCTGCGCTAGGGTGGCGTGGATCGGCAGCGGCGACTTCGAGGCAGTGATGACGATGCCCTTGTTCGATTGCTTGAGCGCCCAGTCGTAGCTTGCCTGGATCATGTTGGCGTCGACCGGGAACAGCGGATAGACGTTGCCGTTCCGCATCATCGCGGCGAAATAGCTCTCGATTTCGGGGCGCTGGTGGGTCCAGCCATTGCGGCCCTGCTCGAGCGCGCCGGCGGTGAACAGGCACACCGTCGCCGGCGTGGCGCGGCGCAGTTCGGCCATCGCCTGCGTCACCGTCTGCCAGATCGGCAGGCCGTTGATGGCGAAGGACTCGTAGCTCGCCCACAGGCTGCGCCCGCCGAACAGCGACACACCCACCGCGAGGCCGGCGCAGGCGTCCTCGTTGAGCGGCTCGTAGACCTGGCCGGACGGGCCCTGGAAATACAGGTCGTCGGCGGTCGGGTGGCGGATCGTCAGCGCCTTGTTGATATTGGCCATGCCCGACGCTTCGTTGCCGTCGGCGTTGGTGACGACGAACAGCGGGTCGCGCTTGCCCACTTCGCCCACCACGTGGCCGAAGGCGGTGGTGGGGATGTGGTTTTCGCCGACGGCGAATTCGGTCAGCGGCAGGCCGTCGAGACTCGGCAGTTCACGCGCGGTTTCGGTCACCGCGACGCGCGCGGCCGGGCCGCCGCCGGCATGGCGGAAGTTTTCGCGGGTGATTTTCCATGCCTTGACCGGCAGCGCGCGGCGCTGCAGCCCGTCTTTCACGTCGTCGGAGTCGAGCGTGTGGTGGGCATACAGGTTGTGCGACTTGGCGCCGGTGGCGTGCACGCCCGCGCCTTTCAGCTGCTTGACGATGAGGCAGGCGCGGCGGCCCGAAAGGGCGCTCTTCGCGGCGTCGTCGGCGGCTTTCAGGATGGCGCCGGTGAAGGCCATGCGTGCGGCAAAGCCGAAGGTGGTCGAATCCGTGTACACCGGCGCGTCGGACGTATCGGCGTAGTCGCGGGCGTCGATCAGGTGAACTTCGTCGAAGCCGTGCGCGCGCCAGTAGCCGGTCATGCGAGCGTTGTCCCACAGCGACACCATGCTGTGGTGTTCCTGCGAATAGCCGTTCCACACCAGCACCGGCAGGTAGTTGGTGATGTCGGGATAGGCGGTGGCGAAATGCTGGAACGCGCTCATGATGTAGGGCTCGCCCAGACCGCCGTCGCCGATGGTGACGGGGAACAGCTTGTCGCGATGCAGGTAGGCGCCGGCCAT
Source organism: Pseudomonadota bacterium (assembly GCA_021783685.1). The sequence continues at coordinate 1,815 of JAJXTQ010000448.1, forward strand.
CGCGAAATGCTGGCCCTGGCCCAAGGGACCTGCGGGGGCCAGCAGGCCGGGGATGGCGCCGGAGAGGTGGCCCAGAAGGCCGTGGCGCTCGCGGAAGCGCGTGCGCATCTCGGAAACCGTGTGGATGCCCATGTCTTCCAGCGAGGTGTCGAGGAACATCGCCGAATAGAAGCCGGGGGCGTGGTGGCCGACTTCGGTCACCATGTTGCGGTGGCCCAGGAGATGCAGCGCGGCGACGGCGTCGGCGCTGGAGGCGAAGCCGCCGGGGTGGCCGGAGGACTTGCTGCCGGTGACCTGCAGCGTCAGGTAGCGCAGCGCGTCGGCGGCCAGCAGCGTCTGGTAGATGGCCTGCTCGCTGGTCGCATCCGGCAGCGCGGGCTGGTCCGGACCCAGAAGCGGAGCAGCGCCCAGGCGGTCGATTTCCGGAAAGCTGTCGGCGAAATACTGGATCCCTTCGCAGAAGGCGGGAAGGTTCTCGGGGGTGGACTGCATCTGGGCGCTCATGGCAATTCCTTTCACAATATGAAAATGTTTCACATGATGTGAAACGATGGGTGTATTGAAGCAGGTAAAGCGACAAATTTCACAATGCGTGATAAATTTTCACCTTATGAAAAATGTCAGCTCATCCATCCAGGTTCTCGATCGCGCCATGGCGCTGGTCGGCGTCCTTTCCCGCGCCCCCGGCCCGGTCAGCCTGACCCGCCTGGCCAATGATGCCGGCCTCCACACCGCCAGCGCGCACCGCATCCTCGGCGCGCTGATGGCGCACGGCCTGGTCGAAAAAACCGGCGCCGGCGAATACGACCTGGGCGTGCGCTGGCTGGAAGTGGGCAATCGCCTGCGTG
>JAJXTQ010000027.1 GCA_021783685.1 Pseudomonadota bacterium
TGGATCAGTGCCAGCGTTGCCGCATCGAGCGGCGGGACGGCGTCGATCACACGCGCACAATCGCGCAGTTGATCCCGGGGGACGCGCGTTTGCGTGGACGCGCCGATCACCCAACCCGTGGCCTCCCGCTTGCCCAGCGGGACCTGGACCCGGCAATGCAGCGGCGCCGGGCCGCTCCAGCCCGGCGGCGGCAGGTAATCGAGGACGCGGTCCAACCCGCCCAGCATCACGACCTGCCAGATGGCGGACAGCGTCTCTGCGCTCCCGTCACCTGCCGGCACGTTGACGCCCGTCAGATATCCACCGAATGTGTGGATAAGTCTGTGGAAAACACGCGCACAAGTTCATCAAGTGGTGTTCTGTCAGAGGCTTGGCCATCCTGGCCACAAGTTGACCGTTTCGTGACCATATGAAAATCAATTGGATGACTCGAACTCTGGACGCGCTTTCCAACTATCAGGCCTAGCATCCGGATCACAGGACGATGTTCCACTCTGTGCATAAGTCAAGGCCGCCCGCCGCGTCGCCACAAAAAAAGGCCGGCGGAGCGCCGGCCTTTTGACGCCTGCGGGCGCTCAAAGCTCCTTGATGGCAGCGATGAGCTGTGCGGCCATTTCCTGGCCGTCCCCGTAGAGCATGCGCGTGTTGTCGAGCGTGAACAGGGCGTTCTCGATGCCGGAGAAACCGGTCCCCTTGCCACGCTTGACGACCAGCACGTTCTTGGCCTGATCGACGTTGAGGATGGGCATGCCGTAGATCGGGCTTTCCGGATTGGTGCGCGCCATCGGGTTGACCACGTCGTTCGCGCCGATCACGAGCGCCGCGTCCGCGCTCGGGAACTCCGAGTTGATTTCCTCGAGGTCGTAGATGATGTCATAGGGTACGCCGGCTTCGGCCAGCAGCACGTTCATGTGCCCCGGCATGCGGCCGGCAACCGGGTGGATGGCAAACTTCACCGTCACGCCCCGCGCGATCAGCAGCTGGCACAGTTCCCAGACCTTGTGCTGGGCCTGGGCTACGGCCATGCCGTAGCCCGGCACGATGATCACCTTGTTGGCATAGGCCATCAGCACGCCGGCATCGGAGGGCTCGATGGATTTGAGCGTGCCGCCGCTTTCGCCTGCCGCCACGGCTTCGCCCGCGCCGCCGAAGTTGCTGAACAGCACGTTGGTGATGGGCCGGTTCATGGCCTTGGCCATGAGCTGCGTCAGCAGTGTGCCCGCCGCGCCCACCACCGTGCCGGCGATGATCATGGCGGCGTTGTTCAGCACATAGCCTTCGAAGGCCACGGCGAGGCCCGTCAGGGCGTTGTAGAGCGAGATCACCACCGGCATGTCGGCCCCGCCGATGGGCAGTGTCATGCTCACGCCCAAGGCCAGCGCGAGCAGGAAGAACAGCAGGATGCTGAAACCGCCGGCCGTGCCGCCCTGCGCCACGATGTAGACGCCCAGCAGCGCCGTCACCGCGAACAGGCCCAGGTTCAGCAGGTGCTGGTTGGGGAAGCGCACCGGCTTCTTGATGAGTTCCTGGAGCTTGCCGAAGGCGATCAGGCTGCCGCTGAAGGACACGCTGCCGATCACGGCGCCGATCACGGCGAGGGTGAGCGCCACGCCGGCATGGTGGCCCTTGCCGCCGAGTTCGACCGCCGCAATGGCGGCCGCGGCGCCGCCGCCCATGCCGTTGTAGAGGGCGATCATCTGCGGCATGTCGGTCATGGCGACGCGCTTGCCGGAGATCCAGGCCGCGCCGCCACCGATGGCGATGGCGAGCAGCAGGAAGAAGTATTTGAAAAAGCCCATCTCGCCCAGGTGCGGGTGGCCGAGGGTGACCAGGGTGGCGACCACCATGCCGGCACCCGCCCACAGAATGCCGCTGCGAGCGGTCTTGGGCGAGGCCATGCGCTTGAGGCCGAGGATGAACAGGGCCGCGGTGGCGAAATAGGCCAGGTTGATGAAAGCGCCGGGTTCATTCATGGCTCATTTTTCCCCTTTGCTGCTCTTGAACATGTCCAGCATGCGCTCGGTCACCACATAGCCGCCGGCCGCATTGCCGGCCGCCAGGACGACGCCCAGGAAGGCCACCAGTTGCGTGAAGAAGCCTTCGGCCTGACCGAAGGCCACCATGGCGCCCACCAGCACGATGCCGTGGACGAAGTTGGAGCCCGACATCAGCGGCGTGTGCAGGATGGCGGGTACGCGACCGATGATTTCATAGCCGGTGAAGGCCGCCAGCATGAAGATGTAGAGCGCGGTGAATCCCTCGATCATGGCGTGCCTCCTTCGATCATCTGACGCGTGGGTTCGTGCTTGATTTCGCCGGCATGGGTGACGACGCTCCGGGCGAGGATCTCGTCCTCCCAATCGATCGTGAGCGCGCCATCCTTCAGCATCAGGCCCAGGAAGTTCTGCAGGTTCTTGGCGTACATCTCGCTCGCGTGCTCGGCCATCGAGCTGGGGACGTTGAGCGGGCCATGGATGACGACATCGCCGATCTGAATGGTCTCGCCGGGCGCCGTGAGCGCGCAGTTGCCACCGGTCTCGGCGGCCAGGTCGACGATGACGGCGCCGGACTTCATGCCCCGGACCATGTCCTCGGAGACGATCTTGGGTGCCGCGCGGCCGGGAATGGCGGCGGTGCAGATGAGGACGTCGGCCTTGGCGATGTGCTGGGCCAGCAGGGCCTGCTGCCGCTGCTTTTCCTCATCCGTCAGCTCGCGCGCATAGCCGCCGGCGGCGTCGGCCTTCACGTCCAGCGCGACGAACTTGGCGCCGAGCGATTCCACCTGTTCCTTGGCGGCGCTGCGCACGTCATAGCCTTCCACCTGGGCGCCGAGGCGCTTGGCGGTGGCGATCGCCTGCAGACCGGCCACGCCGGCGCCGATGACCAGCACCTTGGCGGGGCGGATGGTGCCGGCGGCCGTGGTGAGCATCGGAAAGAAGCGCCCCAGCAGGCTCGCGCCCATGAGCGCCGCCTTGTAGCCCGCCACCGCGGCCTGCGAGGACAGCGCGTCCATCGACTGCGCGCGGGAAATGCGCGGGATCAGTTCGACGGCGAAGGCCGTGATGCGTCGGGACTGCAGGCGCTTGACTGCCTCGGGATGCTGATGCGGGGCCAAAAAGCCGATCAGGACGGACTCCTCGGGCATCAGCTCGATCTCGGCCAGCGTCGGCGGCTGGACCTTGAGGATCACCTGCGCGCCCGCGAACACGGCTGCGGCATCGACGGCCAGCTCGGCGCCGACATAGGCGCTGTCGGGCGTGCGGATACCCGCCCCGGCGCCCTGCTCGATGCGCACGGCGGCGCCCTGGTCGGCGAGCTTGGCGGCGACGGCAGGCACGAGCGCGACGCGCTGCTCGCCCGCGAGAATTTCCTTAGGCACGGCAAGGGTAATGGGCATGGGTCTCTCCACGGCCTGGATAGCGTTCGTTCTGGTCGCCCGCCGGCTGCCGTCCAACGGACGCTTTGGCAGCGGCGCGCGAAAAAGCCTCGAAATGCGAGACGACGCGCGATTACATCACCCCGGCGGGGGGTGAGGCAACCGGAAAACGATGGCGGTCGCGCGAGGATCAGGACGCGATCAGCAGCCCCTCGAGCGCCTCCAGCCGCTGGATCAGATGCGCGTCGTCCGGTGCGGTGACGGTGATATGGCCCAGCTTGCGGCCCGGCCGCGGGCTTTTGCCATAGTCGTGGACGTGGGTGCCGGGGATGGCGAGCACCCGTCCCGTGTCGGGCATGACCCCCAGACAATTGCGCATGGCGCACGGCCCGGTGAGCCCGGTCTCGCCGAGCGGCCAGTCCAGAATGGCGCGCAGGTGGTTCTCGAACTGGCTGGTGACCGCGCCTTCGATGGTCCAATGGCCGGAGTTGTGCACCCGCGGCGCGAATTCATTGGCGAGCAGCCCCGCCGCGCAGTCGAACAGTTCGAGCGCCAGCACACCGACATAGTCGAGCTGGTCCAGCAGACGCCGGCCGTAGGCTTCGGCCTGTGCCTGCAGTGCCGGGTGCGGCAGGGCCGGACGGCTCATGTCGAGGACGCCGCCGCGATGCACGTTCTCGGCCAGGGGATAGAATGCCGTCTCGCCGCTCGGGCGGCGCGCGGCGATCAGGGACAGCTCACGGCGGAAGGCCACGACGCCCTCCAGAATCAGGTCCTGGCCACCGAGCTGGTGCCAGGCGGCCGCGCAGTCGGCGCTCTCGCGCAACCAGACCTGCCCCTTGCCGTCGTAACCGAAGCGGCGCGTCTTGAGGATGGCGGGCAGACCGATCTGCCCTGCGGCGGCCACCAGCTCGGCCAGGCTGTCCACGGCCTGGAACGGCGCGGTGGGAATGCCCAGGCTGCGGAACAGGGTTTTTTCCCGCAGCCGGTCCTGGGACTGAGCGAGCGCCTGCGGCGACGGATGGAGGGGAATGCGCCCCGCCAGATAGGCCGCGGCGTCCACCGGGACGTTCTCGAAATCGAAGGTGGCGAGCTGACACTGCGTGGAAAGCCGGTCGAGGGCGGCGCGATCGGCATAGTCCGCGATCAACTGCGCGCCGACGCGACTGCCGGGGGCATCCGGCTGCGGATCGAGGAAGCAGGCCTTGATGCCAAGCGGAACGCCTGCCAGCGCCAGCATCTGGCCCAGCTGGCCCGCGCCCAGGATGGCGAGATTCATGGGGCTTGCCGCGGATCGGGCCGGGCCAGCACCCGCTCACGCTGCTCGCTGCGAAAACGCTCGACTGCGGCCATGACGGCCGGCTCGCTCAGACCGACGATGGCCGCCGCCAGCAGGGCCGCATTGACGGCCCCGGCGGTGCCGATGGCCAGCGTGCCGACGGGGATGCCGGCGGGCATCTGCACGATGGAAAGCAGGGAATCCATGCCGTTGAGGGCGCGCGACTGGATCGGCACGCCCAAAACCGGCAGTGCCGTCTTGGCCGCCAGCATGCCCGGCAGGTGCGCAGCGCCGCCGGCGCCGGCGATGAGCACCTGCAAGCCGCGGGTGCGCGCCGTTTCCGCATACGCGAACAACAGATCGGGCGTGCGGTGCGCCGACACCACGCGGGTTTCATGTGCAAGCTGCAGCGCGTCGAGCGTCTGGGACGCTTCCTTCAGCGTGTCCCAGTCCGATTGACTGCCCATGACGAGACCGATCAGCGGATTCATGGCCGCGGATTCTACCCGATCGGACGCAAGAGGCCGAATTTGCTCACGGATCGCGTGGCCGGCTGGTCTTGCGAATGACCTCGCCTTCCACCACGCGGCCTGTGGCGGCGTCTGGCGGCGCAGCGGGGATGAAGCGCGCGACGCTGGCCGCGAGGCCGCGCGCCACCCGCCGACGGGTCTGGGGCCAGAGCAGCGCCAGTCCGAGCAGATCGCTCAAGGGGCCGGGCAAGAGCAGCAACAGGCCCGCGACGAACAACAGCGCCTGCTCCCAGTTGCGGGCGACCCTTGCCGGATCGGGATCGTCGGGCAGGCGGCTGAGCGTCTGCAACGAAGGCCGTCCGGCGCGCCGGATCAGCCAGATGCCGAGCGCGCCGGTGGCCGCGATGAGCAGCAGCAGCGGCGCGGCGCCCAGCCGCATGCCCAGCCGGCCCAGCAGGAAGATCTCGGCCAGGGGGATTACGGCAAGCATCGGCCAGAGGGGCACTCGCGGCATGCGGAAGAAAGCCTCGCGAAACGGTATGGTATTCCTGCCTCGAGCATAAGATGATCGACTGCGGAGGGAAAGCTCAGGCATGACCCGCACCGAACCGGATGCTTCCCAGGGACTGGCCCATGATTGGTTGTGGCTGGCCATCGTGCTCGGCACCTGCACCGGGGCCGTCGCGGCGCTGGGCGTCGGCCTCGCCGCACCCGACGCCCTGCTGGTCGGTTTCGACACCGGCTGCGTGATCTATCTCGCATTGACCGGACGGCGCGCGCTGGGCCTCGACGCCGCGGCCCTGAAGACACGCATCGAAGCGCTGGACGAAGGGCGCCGGCCGTGGGTCGTCATGGGGATCGGCCTGCTGGTCACGACCGTGGTCATGGTGGCGCTGGTGGTCGAACTCAAGGCCAGGGAGACCCCTTCGGCCTGGGCCCTCGGCCTGGCGGCGGCCAGCCTGGTGCTGGTGTGGCTGTTCTTCAACGTGCTCTTTGCGTTGCATTACGCCGACCAGTACTACAGCCGCGGCGGCTTGAGCTTTCCAGAGGATCAGGCCCCGGATACGCAGGACTTTCTCTATTTTGCGTTCACCATCGGCATGACCTTCCAGGTGTCGGACGTGGCGGTGACGAGTCACGGCCTGCGGCGGCGAGTCCTCGTGCACAGCCTGCTGGCGTTCGTTTTCAATGTCATCATCGTGGCGCTGTCGGTCAACATGGCCGCCTGAGCCGCCCCCCCGTCGGGACCGATCTGTTGCTCGGGAGCGACAACTGGCCGTCCCGGGCCGTTTCGACTTAAATTGAGACGTTGCGCGGTCCGGCCCATGGTGGGCCACCGCGGCGCAGCGCCCGCTTCCGCCTGTCGAGGCCTGTCATGGAAACGAATCAACGTCGATTGCACCCCCTGATCGCGGCGGCTGCCGTGTCGGTCATCCTGGCGTCCATGGTGGGGATCGCCGTCTTCATGGACTGGTTGCCACGGTCCGATTCCGCCGCCACGGGGATCCCCGCGGCGCCGGTCGCCGAAACTGCGCCGGAACCGGAGGCCACGGCTCCCGCATCCCCGCCGCCGAAGCCTGCGGTGCGCGCCGAGGCACCGGTGAGACACAAGCCGGTGGCTGCAAAACCCAAACCGGTCCCCGAGCCGGAGGAGGCCGCGGCCGTTCCGCAGCCGGTCGCGGCCGCGGAGCCGACACCCGTCGCCGCCCTGCCCACCTGTGGCAACTGCGGCGTGGTCGAATACGTCCAACCGCGGGAACAGCCCGCGAGCCCCGGCGCCGGCATGATCGGGACCGTGGTCGGCGGTGTGGTCGGCGGCGTGCTGGGCAATCAGGTCGGCTCGGGCAAGGGCAAAAAGCTGGCGACGGCGGCCGGCGCCGTCGGCGGCGCGCTGGCGGGGCGACGTATCGAGCAGTCGCGGCGCGGTCAGGCCATGAGCTACGAGATCGGGGTACGCTTCGAGGACGGCCGGTTGCAGACCTTTACGCAGGATACGCCGCCGAACGTATCGGCCGGTCAACGGGTACGCGTCACGGCCGGCACCGTGTTTCCGGAGTGAGGGGCGCATCGTCCGCCGAACACGACCGATTGCCGCGCCCCGCGGCGTCGCCTCAGGGCGGTGCAGCGGATCCGGGCTGGGTGGCGAAGGCCAGCTTTTCGGCACCCGCCCGCTGAAGATCGGCGATGATCGCGGCAACGCGGCCGTAGGGTACGGCCTGATCGGCCCCGAGCCGGATCACGAGTTCGGGCGTTTCGGTCAAGAACTGTCTGATCCGGACCGGAAGCTCGGCGGCGTCGATCGGTCGATGATCGACGCGCACCTCGCCGGACCGGGTCAGTTCCACGTCCAGAATCCGGGGCTCGGCCAGGGGCGGCGCCTCGGCCTGAGGCAGATCGACCCTGAGCGCCTGAGCAAACAGCGGCGCCATGACGATGAAGATCACGAGCAGCACGAGCATCACGTCCACCAGCGGGGTGACGTTGATTTCGGCCATCGGGGTGTCGTTGCTCGAGAGCGCACGGCCCGCCATGAGAACCTCCGTTCGATCCGATGAGGCCGCCGGGTCAGCCGGCCGACGGCACGATTCTATCCCTGTTCCAGCAGTTCGCGCAGGTCGATGATCGCGCCGTGGGCACGCGCCAGATAGGACGACAGCACCAGCGAATGGTTGGCCCACAGGCCGAAACCGCTCCCGTTCAGGATCACCGGGCTGTGCAGCGGCTGCTGGGCCTCCTCCAGTTCGCGAATGATCTGCCGCATGCTCTGCTGGGCGCTCTTGCGGGCGAGTACCGGCGCGAAATCGGTTTCTACGGCACGCAGGAATTGCAGCAAGGCCCAGCTCGCGCCGCGCGCCTCGTAGAACACGTCGTCGATCGCCAGCCACGGGGTCTGGATGAACTGCTCGGCCGGCCGCGGGGTCGACCGGCGTGCGGCACTGTCACCCGCCAGTTCGGTGTCCACGCGCATGACGCCCGCGCTGGCGGACAGCCTTTGGGAAAGATCGCCCAGGCGCTTCTCCACGATGGCCAGATAGCTGCGCAGGTTGTCGCTGCGCGCATAGAACTGGGCATCCGGTTGCTCCGGATCGACCAGACGTCTGCGGTAGCGCTCGAGCGCACGGATGCCCTGGCGGTACTCGCCCTCGGACGGTGGAAAGAGCCAGCTTTCGCTGTCGAAGTTGAACTGCGGCTCCGCAATGGCCAGATCCGGATCCTCGCGCGACTGGGACTGCGAGCGGCTGAAGTCGTTGCGCAGGGCGCGGGCCAGATCGCGGCTCTGGACGAGCACACCGAACTCCCAGTTCGGCATGTTGTCCAGCCAGGCCCCGGGCGGCAACACGTCGTTGCTGAGATAGCCACCCGGCTTGTCGAGCAGCACCCCAACCACATCGATCAGCGTCTGCGTCATCCGGTCGCCGACCACGGCATCGGCGGCGCCGGGCGGCTCGGGCGGGACGGCCGGCTCCCGCGACCAGTGCCAACCCAGCATGCATAACGTGAGCAGCAGGATGGCCGCGGCCGCCCCGATGAGGCGCCCGAAGGAACGTGCGCTGCGGTCGGGCGCAGAGCCGGGTACAGTGTCGGTATTCATGATGATGTCGTCCTCCTCGTCCCTGAGGGAAGCGCCCTCGGAGAGGATCATGACACGGCGCGCCGGCCCGGATGAAATCGCCTCGGCGACCAACCGCGCCTACAATGGCGGGCCTCAGGCACTGAAAGGCTGCTCGATGCCTCAACCGATCTGGATCGTCTTGTGCAACTGCCCCGATTCCGCCACCGCCGAGCATCTCGCGCAGGCGGTCCTGGATCGGCGCCTGGCGGCATGCGTCAACCTGATCGGCGGCGTCCGCGCACTCTACCGCTGGCAGGGGGCCATCGCGCAGGCCACCGAATGCACGCTGCTGTTCAAGACCGCCGCGGATCGCTACCCGGCGTTGGCATCCTTTCTCGAACGGGAACATCCCTACGAGATTCCCGAAATCATTGCCTGGCCCCAGACGGCAGGACTCGCGGCCTACGGTGCCTGGGTCGAAGCCGAGACACGTGAGGAACTTCCAGCGTGAGATCCTTTCCCCGACGCATCCTGCAGCCGCTGCTGCTGCTCCTCGCATTGGCCAGCTTCACGATGGCGCCCGCAGCGGCCGAAAGCGGCGGACTGCGCGAGATGCTGGGGCTCAGCCCCGCCGCAAAACCCTTCCTGCGCGCCGATGAGGCCTTCATCGTCGCCCCCGAACGGCTCGCGGACGGCGGCGTGCAAGCCCACTGGACCATCGCCTCGGGCTACTACCTCTACCGCGACCAGATCGAGATCACGCTGGACGGCCGGGATCTGGTGGCGGCGGGCCAGGTGTCGATGCCGCCCGGCGAGCCCAAGGACGACCCCGAGTTCGGCCGCACCGAGGTGTTCCACGAATCACTGACGGTGCGGATCGCGCCACCGCTGGAAGGCGCCCGTCTGGTGCTCGGCTACCAGGGCTGCGCGGATGGCGGCGTGTGCTATCCGCCGATGGTCCAGACCTTCGAACTGGCCGACCTGCCGCGGGCCGAAATCGAAACGACGCCTGCGACGACGCAGGCCAGCGATCCATGGTCCGGTTGGCAGGATGATCCCGCCAAGCTGGCACGCCTGCTCGAGATCGGCGGCTGGTGGACCAACCTCATCACCTTCTACGGCCTCGGGCTGCTGCTCGCATTCACGCCGTGCAACCTGCCCATGATCCCCATCGTCTCGGCGCTGGTGGCCGGGCAGCCGGGCAAACGCTCCACCCGGCGGGCCTTTGCGCTGTCGCTGATCTATGTGTTGTCGGTCTCCCTCACCTACGCGGCCGCCGGGATGCTGACGGCGCTGCTGGGCGCCAATCTGCAGGCAAGCTTTCAGAATCCGCTCGTCCTGTGGAGTTTTGCCGGCCTTTTCGGGCTCCTGGGCCTGGCCATGTTCGGCCTCTACGAATTGCAGATGCCGAGCTTCATCCAGAGCCGGATCGACATGTGGGTGCGGCGGGTGCGGGGCGGCACGCTGCTCGGGACGGTGGCGATGGGCCTGCTTTCGGCGCTGATCATCGGGCCCTGCGTGGCAGCGCCGCTGGTTGGCGCGCTGATCTACATCGGCCAGTCGGGCGATCTGTGGCTCGGCGGTACGGCCTTGTTCGTCCTGAGCCTGGGGATGGGCACGCCGCTGCTGCTGGTCGGCACCTCGGCCGGCGTGCTGGTGCCGCGGGCGGGCGTCTGGATGGTCTACATCCAGCATCTGTTCGGCCTGATGCTGCTGGCCGTGGCGCTGTGGATCGTCAATCGCCTGGTGCCGCCCGCATTGGCGCTGCTGCTCTGGGGTGGCTGGCTGATCGTGGTCGGCGTCTGGCTGGGCGCTCTCCACCCCGCGAAGAACCCGGCGCGGCGCGTCGGCCAAGGCCTGGCCCTCGTGGTGGTCGTCTATGGCGCGCTTTTGATGAGTGGCGGCGCGTCGGGGGGCGATCGCTTCTGGCTGCCCTTGGGGCATCTGCGAGGCGGCGCAGCCACGGTCGTGCACGTTCCGTTCAAGCCGGTCAAGACCGTGCCGGATCTGGAGCGGGAACTCGACGGCGCGCGCGCGCGGGGCCAGGCCGTGATGCTCGACTTCTATGCCGACTGGTGCGTCGATTGCGTGATCATGGCGCGCACCACCTTCAGCGATCCGCGCGTGGTCGAATCCCTGCAGCCGGTGTTGACGCTGCAGGCGGACGTCACCGCCAACGACGAGACCGACCGGGCATTGATGGCGCACCTGGGCGTGATCGGCCCACCGACCATCCTGTTTTTCGACGCCTCCGGCCGGGAACTGCGCAATGACCGGGTGGTCGGCCTGCTGAAATCCGAGCCGTTCCTGCGCCATCTGGAACAGGTCTGGGCGCCACCGGGGGCAGGCCCATGAAGCGGCTGGCCCAAATGGCGCTGCTGGGTCTGCTGGGGCTGGGCGCGGCCATCGTCGGCATCGAGGTCTGGCGCGCCCGCGCGGTCCCGGAGCCCGCTCGGCCGGTGCAAACACCGCAGATCGCCCTGCCGGACCTGGACGGGCAGATCTGGCGCAGCGACTCGGCGCAGGGCAAAGTGGTCCTGATCAACTTCTGGGCCTCCTGGTGCGCCCCCTGCGTGAAGGAAGTGCCGGCCCTGGTGGAGGCGCAGCGCCAGTGGGGCGATCATGGCCTGCAGGTGGTGGGCATCGCGCTGGACGAGGGCGAGCCGGTGCGCGCCTTTGCCCGGCGCATGCACATCAACTATCCGGTCCTGCTCGCCGGCATGGACGGCTTCGATCTTTCCCAGTCCTTCGGCAACGAGATCCTCTCGATTCCGTTCAGCGTGGTGCTGGATCGTGGCGGACGGATTCGGTATCGCCACCTGGGCGTTCTGACGCCCGACCAGTTGCGCGGCTGGATTCCGCCGCTCCTAGCCGAAGCGGTTGCACGGCAGCCCGAACGGCAGGCAGAATAGCGACGATGAACGGCGGATCGATGCAATTCGCCACAAATTGAGCCCCATTTCTCCGGAGCATCTGCCGCCTCATGGCTCATCTGCTGCTCATCAATGGCCCCAACCTGAATCTGCTCGGTCGTCGCGAGCCGGAGCGCTACGGTGCCGTCAGCCTGCCGCAGATCGTGGCGCGACTCGCGCATCGGGCCGCGGCGCAGGGACACGCCCTGACCGCGTTCCAGAGCAATGCCGAGGGCGCGCTGATCGATCGCATCCAGCAGGCCCTGGACGATGGGACCGACTTCATCCTCATCAATCCCGGGGCACTGACCCATACCAGCATCGGCCTGCGCGATGCCCTGCTCGCGGTTGCCCGTCCTTTCATCGAGATTCACCTG
>JAJXTQ010000028.1 GCA_021783685.1 Pseudomonadota bacterium
CAACGGCGGATCGGCAACCGGGCCTGAAGGCTGCGATTGTGGCTTGGAGGACAAAGGCGTCCTGGACCCCGTTCATCGTGCGGGCATCCAGAGCGCCTTTTTTTGTGCAGACAAGGGGAGATATGGCAGCGATCCACTCGGGATTGGAACAGCGTCGGGTGCGGCTGGGATTCATCCCGCTCGCCGATTGCGCCGTGCTGATCGCAGCGCAGGAGCAGGGTTTTTTCGCTCGTCACGGGCTGGCGGTGCAACTGGTCCGGGAACCGTCCTGGGCCAACATCCGCGACAAGGTCGACAGCGGCGCCCTGGACGGTGCACACATGCTGGCGCCGATGGTGCTGGCGGCGGGGCGGGATGTTTCGGGCGCCGGTGTCCGCCCGCTCGTCACCGCGTTCAGCCTAGGGCTGAACGGCAATGCGATCACCGTTTCCCGCGCGCTGCATGCGCGCATGAGCGAGGCGGATCCTGCGGCCATGGCCGAGCAGCCCTGCACGGCGCGCGCGCTGCGGGCCGTCATCGCGGCCGATCGGCGCGCCGGCCGCGCGCCCCTGACCTTTGCGACGGTGTTCACCTTCTCCGCCCACGATCTGCAATTGCGCGACTGGCTCTGCGCCGTCGGCATCGATCCTGATCGGGACGTGCGGCTGGTGGTGATTCCGCCGCCGCAGATGGCCGATCACCTGGAGGCCGGGCTGATCGATGGCTACTGCGTGGGCGAGCCCTGGAACAGCCAGGCGGTGGCGCGCGGCATCGGCTGCATCGTGATCAGCGGGTATGAGTTCTGGAACAACGCACCGGAAAAGGTGCTGGGCGTCACCCGCGACTGGGCCGAGGCGCATCCGCGCACCCACCTCACCCTGCTCATGGCGCTGCTGGAGGCGGCGCAGTGGCTGGACGAGCCGGAGCATCGCGAGCCGGCCGCCACCTGGCTCGCGGAGGAAGCCTATGTGCGGGCCCCGCTGGACGCGGTGCGACGCGCCATGACGGGGCAGATGATCTACGTGCCCGGCGAGGCCGCCCGGGCGCAGCCGGACTTCCACGTCTTTCATCGCTATGCGGCCAATTTTCCCTGGCGCTCCCACGCCATCTGGTTTCTGGCCCAGATGGCACGCTGGGGACGCATCGAGCGCCCCGCCGACTGGCTGGCCGCGGCCCGGGAGGTCTATCGCCCGGACCGCTATCGGGCGGCTGCCGAGGCGCTCGGGATGCCCAGCCCCCAGGGCGACCTGAAGACCGAAGGCAGCCATGCACTGCCCTGGACACTGGCCGATGCCACGGCACCCCTCACCCTCGGCGCCGACCGGTTCTTCGACGGCCGCCTTTTCGATCCGCTCGCGCCCGAGGCCGTGCCCGATCGCCTCACGGCATCACCATTCACCGATTCATCGTGCAACCCACAGGAGCGTTCATGAACAGGTTCAACGTCACCATCGCGCGCTGGCGCGCCTCGGCCGCAGCCACCGTGCTGGCGCTGGGGCTCTTTGGCGCCGCATCGGCGCCCAGTCCGGCAAACGCGGCCGTCGGCGCCCCGGAAAAGGAAGAGCTGAAACTCGGTTTCATCAAGCTCACCGACATGGCCCCTCTGGCCGTGGCCTACGAGAAGGGCTACTTCGAGGATGAAGGGCTCTATGTCACGCTCGAGGCGCAGGCCAACTGGAAGGTGCTGTTCGACCGCGTGGTCACCGGCGAACTGGACGGGGCGCACATGCTGGCGGCCATGCCGCTGGTCGCCGCCACCGGCACCAGCACGGCGGCCGAGATCATCTCGCCCCTGACCCTGTCCTACAACGGCGCCGCCATCACCGTCTCCAACGCGGTCTGGGCCGAGATGAAGAAACAGGTGCCGATGGCGGACGGCAAGCCGGTCCATCCCATCAGCGCCGCGGCGCTCAAGCCGGTGCTCGAGTCCTACAAGAAAGCCGGCAAGCCCTTCAACCTGGGGATGACCTTCCCCATCGGCACCCACAACTATCTCTTGCGCTACTGGCTGGCCGCGGGCGGCATCCACCCCGGCTTCTATGCGCCGGCCAAGGGCGACAACAGCGGCAACCTCAAGGCCGAGGCCATGCTGTCGGTCGTCCCGCCGCCGCAGATGGTACCGACCATGGACGCCGGCACCACCGTGGGCTACTGCGTCGGTGAACCCTGGAACCAGCAGGCGGTGTTCAAGGGTCTGGGCGTGCCCGTCATGACCAGCGAGAACCTCTGGCCGGACGGCGCCGACAAGGTCTTCGGCATCACCAAAGGGTTTGCCGAGAAAAATCCCAACACCACGGTGCGCATGGTCAAGGCGCTGATCCGCGCGTCTGCCTGGCTCGATGCCAACAACAACGCCAACCGGCCCGAGGCGGTGCGCATCATCGCCAAGCCCAACTACGTGGGCGCCGAGGAGCGCGTGCTGGCGAACAGCATGACCGGGACCTTCGAATTCGAGAAAGGTGACAAGCGGCCCATTCCCGACTTCAACAAGTTCTTCCGCGGCTACTACGCCTATCCCTACGCCTCCGATGCGGTCTGGTGGCTGACGCAGATGCGTCGCTGGGGCCACATCCCCGAGCAGAAGTCCGATGGCTGGTATCTCGAGACCGCCAAGAAAGCCTACCGCGGGGATATCTATCTCGCCGCGGCCAAGGAACTCATCGCGGACGGCAAGATGAAAGCGGCCGATTTCCCCGATCTGTCGAAGGATTTTTCCATCAAGCCGCCGCGCAAGAGCCCGCTGGACGGCATCGAGTTCGATGCCCGCAAGCCCAACGCCTATCTGGCCCAGTTTGCCATCGGCCTGAAAGGCAGCGAACAGCCCTGAGGGGCGTTGATCCCGCCGGATCGGGCCCCAAGCCCGGTCCGGCCCGTTTCGAAGGAGGCATGACCCCATGGCTACCCCGATCCCCCTGCTTTCCACCGCATCCCGGCCCCGGGCCCTCCTTCGAGGAGTTTCGTCGATGAACGCATGGACACGGCTGCGCGCTGCGCGTCCCGTTTTTCCGTCGCTGGCCTGGATCCGCGCGCTGATCCTGCCGCTGTGCGGCATCCTTGCTTTCCTGCTGGTCTGGCATGTGGCCGCCGGTCGGATCAGCACCTCGCTGGGCCAGTTCCCGGGGCCGGCCGATACCGCGCGCGCCGCGCAGGGACTCTATGTCGAGTTCCAGGAAGAGCGTGAGAAGGCGGTTGCGTTCGAGGCGCGCCAGGCCGAGCGCAACGCCGCGCGTCTGGCCGAGAATCCCGATGCCGAGGTGAGCGTGCGCGCCTACGCGGGCCGACCGACCTTTCCGGATCAGATCCGCACCAGCCTCGTCACGGTGATGAGCGGCTTTTTGCTGGCGTCCCTGATCGCGGTGCCGTTCGGCGTCCTGATCGGCCTGAGCAGCGGGCTTTACGCCAGCGCCAACCCCTTGATCCAGCTGCTCAAGCCGGTATCGCCGCTGGCCTGGCTGCCGCTGGTGACGCTGGTGGTGAGCGCGGCCTATGTGAGCGACGACCCGCTCTTCGCCAAGTCCTATCTGGTGTCCACCATCACGGTGATGATGTGTTCGCTGTGGCCCTCGCTGATCAACACGGCCGTCGGCGTGGCCGGCGTCGACAAGGATCTGGTCAACGTCAGCCGCGTACTGAGGCTGGGCTGGGCGACCCATGTCCGCAAGATCGTGCTGCCCTCGGCGGTACCGATGATCTTCACCGGTCTGCGGCTGTCGCTCGGGGTCGCCTGGATGGTGCTCATCGCCGCCGAGATGCTGTCGCAGAATCCGGGGCTCGGCAAGTTCGTCTGGGATGAATTCCAGAACGGCAACGCCCAATCCCTCGGCCGCATCATGGTCGCGGTGCTCACCATCGGCCTGATCGGTCTGGTCCTGGATCGCGGCATGTTGCTGCTGCAACGCCGGCTGTCCTGGGACAAAACCGCCATCACCCGCTGAACGAGGAGATTCCCATGGCCCAGTCCTATCTCGAGCTGACGCAGGTTTCCATCACCTTCGCGACCCCCAAGGGGCCGTTCACGGCCCTGCAGGACGTCAATCTCGGCATCGCGCGCGGCGAGTACGTCTCGCTCATCGGTCATTCCGGCTGCGGCAAGTCCACCGTGCTCAACATCATCGCCGGCCTGCTCACCGCCAGCACGGGCGGCGTGATCCTGGACGGTCGCGAGGTCAGCGGTCCCGGCCCCGAGCGGGCGGTGGTGTTCCAGAATCATTCCCTGCTGCCCTGGCTCAGCGTCTACGAGAACGTTGCGCTGGCGGTGCGCCAGGTGTTTCGCGGTCGCAAGACGCGCGCCGAGATGCACGAGTGGATCGAGCACAACCTCGCGCTGGTCAACATGTCCCACGCCAGCCACAAGCGGCCGCACGAGATTTCGGGCGGGATGAAGCAGCGTGTTGGCATCGCGCGGGCGCTGGCCATGGAGCCCAAGGTCATGCTCATGGACGAGCCGTTCGGCGCTCTCGACGCCCTGACGCGGGCGACGCTGCAGGAAACCGTGATGGACCTGCACGCCCGGCTCGGCAACACCATCGTCATGATCACCCACGACATGGACGAGGCGGTGCTGCTTTCCGACCGCATCGTGATGATGACCAACGGCCCGGCGGCAACGGTGGGCGAGATTCTCAGCGTCGACCTGCCGCGCCCACGCGAGCGCATGGCGCTGGCCGAGAATCCCGCCTTTCATCACTACCGCGCCGAAGGACTGCGCTTCCTCTACGAGCGCCATCGCCGGCCGGCGGCGGCTTGACCGGGTCTTTGCGGCGCGGGCTGTCCCGGTTGCGCAGGTGTTTGATGAACCGTTGAAATGGGAGTAGAAAGGCGAACGGACGTGCCGCTGGTCCTGCGGAGTGCGGCGGGGTGGCGGCCCGTGGTCCAGAAATCATCAAACTCTTTGGGGGAATCAGGATGAAGAAGATTCTGGGAAGCGTGCTGGCTGCCAGCGTGCTGCTGGCGGGGTGTCAGGGCACCACGCCGAGTATCGGCAGCAGTGGGGCGCGCACCGTCGCGACCGGCGCTGCCGGCGGCGCGACGGCCGAGAATGCCAATGCGCAGCTGGAGCGCTGTACCGAAACCATGGGGACGCTCGCCGTGGAGGAGAATCAGGGGGATGCCTGGTACTCGGTGTTCCGGCAGCGCTTCCAGCTCGAGTCGACGGTGCCGACCCTGCGCCTTCTGATTCAGCAATCCAATTGCTTCGTGCTGGTCGAACGCGGTCGCGCCATGAACAACATGATGGTCGAGCGGCAGCTGGAGCAATCCGGCGAGATGCGCGGCGGCAGCAACTTCGGCAAGGGCCAGATGGTCGCCGCCGACTACACCATGATTCCGTCGGTGACCTTCAGCAAGCAGAATACGGGCGGGCTGGGCGGCGTGGTCGGCGCGTTCTCTCCGGTGGCAGGCGCAGTGGCCGGTGGCTTCAGTTTCAATGATGCCGCGACGGTGTTGACCATGATCGACAACCGCTCCGGTGTCCAACTGGCGGCGGCCGAGGGCAGCGCGCGAAATACGGATTTTGCCGGCATGGGCGCGCTGTTCGCCGGAGTCGGTCTCGGCGTCGGTGGTCGATCCAAGACGCCGCAGGAAAAAGTGCTCGTGGCGGCCTTCATGGATTCCTACAACCAGATGGTGCGCGCGGTGCGCAACTATCAGGCGCAGACCGTGCGGGGTGGCCTCGGTACGGGCGGGCGGCTCGGTGTGGACGGCGGCAGCACGCCGGCATCACGGGAAATCAACAGCCGCTGATCGGAGCGGCTGACTCACGTAGAATCGGTCCCGGCAGGTTGATCCTGCCGGGTTTTTTTGTGGGTTTCGCCCGGGAACGCGACCGGCGGTGCCGGGTCTGAAGCAGGGAAGCTCACGACGAGCGACACGAAAATCGAAGCAAAAACGAGGATGGGATCATGCGAAAGTCAGCCATAGCCATCGGCAGTCTGGCCGGCGCGCTCCTGATCGCGGGTTGCGCCCCCAGCCAGTCGCCCGGGGTGTATCAGCGCGACCAGGCCATGCGCGCCCTGGAGGTTCAGACCGGCGTCATCGAAAACATTCGGAGCATCGTGATCGAGGGCAACCGTTCCGTAGCGAGTCAGATTGGCGGCGCGGTGGTGGGCGGTGTGCTCGGGAGCACCGTCGGGAGCGGCACCGGCCGGCGGCTGGCGACCACGGCGGGAGCTGCGGCTGGCACGGTCGCCGGCCAAGCGGCCGAGGAGCGCGCCACGCGCCAGCAGGGCGTCGAGGTGACCGTGCGTCTGACCGACGGCAGCGTCATTGCCGTGGCCCAGGCCGTCGATCCGTCGATGGCGCCGTTCATGCTGGGCGAGCGTGTGCGGGTGTTGCGCAGCGCCGACGGGGCGTTGCGCGTGAGTCGTTGACCCCCCGAGCGGAATTCCACACACTTGTCTGCGGGCGTGCCGGGTTGGGCGCGCCCGCGTCTTTTGTGCCCGGATGACCGATGCTGCTGCGCTACCAAGTCGAAACCGTTTCGTGTGTCGAACATCGCTATCGGGTGCACTGCCATTTGCCCGAAGCGCTGCCCGATCAACGACTGCGTCTGCCCGCCTGGATCCCCGGCAGCTACCTGATCCGCGATTTCGCCCGGCATCTGATCCATTGCTCGGCCCGGGATGCGGCCGGCCGCGCGCTGGCGGTGACCAAGCGCGACAAGTCCACCTGGCAGGTGGCGCATGCCGGAGGTGCCCTCGAACTGGTCTGGGAGATCTACGCCCGCGATGGCTCGGTGCGCGGAGCCTGGCTCGATCGCGAATGGGGGTTCTTCAACGGCACCAGTGTGTTTCTGGAGCCGCTCGATGTGGCGGTGACACGCATCGAGGTCGATATCGCCGCGCCTGATCCCGCTTGGGAACTGGCCACGGCGCTCACCCCCGTAACGGTCGACGCCCGGGGATTCGGGCGCTACACGGCGCCGGACTACGAAACGCTGCTCGACAGTCCGGTGCTGATGGGGCCGCTGACGCGCCGATCCTTCGAGGTGGCGGGCGCGCCGCATCATCTGCACCTGCTCGGCATCGATCCGGGGATGGATGTGGCCCGGCTGGCGACCGATCTGGCGCGCATCTGCGCCTGGCAGGCGGCGCTGTTCGGTGCGTTGCCCATGGACCGCTATCACTTCCTGCTGCGGCTGGCCGGCGAGGGCTATGGCGGCCTGGAACACCGGCTGAGTTCGGCGCTGCTGGCCCAGCGCAAGACGCTGCCGCTGGTCGGCGAGGCCGGGGTTGCGGACGACTACGCCGAACTGCTGGGACTGTGCAGCCACGAATATTTCCACAGCTGGCTCGTCAAGCGCATCCGGCCCGCACCGCTGGCACGCGCGGATCTCACGACCGAGACCTACACCCGACAGCTCTGGGTCTTCGAGGGCATCACCTCCTACTACGACGAACTGGCCCTGCTGCGCGCGGGCTGCATCACGCAGGCCCAGTATCTGGGCCGACTGGCGCGCACCCTGACGCGGCTCGCGCGCACGCCGGGGCGCCTCAACGACAGCGTGGCCGATGCCAGCTTCGATGCCTGGATCAAGCTCTACAAACCCGACGAGGCGACGCCCAACCACACTGTCAGCTATTACACCAAGGGCGGCGTGATCGCCTTGTGTCTCGATCTGCTGCTGCGCCGCGAATCGGCGGGCTCTCTGAGCCTCGACGACATCCTGCGGGCCTTGTGGGCCCGTCATGGCGCGACCGACGTGCCGCTCCCCGAAGGCGGCTTCGAGGCCTTGGTGGCGGAGCTGGCCGGGGAGGCCGTGGCCGGGCCGCTGTGCGACTGGGTTTATGGACGGGGGGAACTGCCGGTCGCGGCGCTCTTGGCGCCCTTCGGCGTGACGCTGCGCTGGGCCGGCGCGCGCGATGCCCGTGACAGGGGCGGATACGGTCCGCCGCCGGTCGCCGCTCGGCGGCGCGATGCCGGTTTCAGGTGGCGGGCGACGGGCGAGGGCTTGCGCGTCGAATGGCTGGCGCCCGGCGGTGCGGCGGCCCGCGCCGGCATGGCCTGCGGCGATGTGCTGGTGGCACTGGAAGGGCGGCGCCTGGACGCCGAACGGCTGGAACGCCTGCTGCAGATCGACGGCGCGGGCGCGCCGATGACGGTGCACGGGTTCCGCGACGATCGTCTGACGACCTATGCGCTGGTGCCCGATGCCGCGCCGCAGGACACCTGCTGGCTCGAACTGCGCGGTGATGGTGCTGCGCCGAGCGCCCCCGGCCTCGATTGGCTCGGCGGTGTGCGTGGGTGAAAGCCTTTTTCGACTGACTCGGGGAATGTCGTGACATGGGGCTCTTGATCAAGCTGTTGCTGAGCTATCTGCTGGGGTCGGTGCTGGGCAGCCTGTTGCTCGGCCGGCTGCGGGGCGTCGACGTGCGCCAGCACGGCAGCGGCAACGCGGGCGCGACCAACGCCTTGCGCGTGCTGGGGCGGGGCATGGCGGTCGCGGTGCTGGCGATCGACGCCGGCAAGGGCGTGCTGGCGGTCACCCTGATTCCGGCCTTGCCCTTCGGGCCCGGGCCGGCGCTGTCCTGGGTACCGATCCTGTGCGCCTTCGCGGTCGTGCTGGGGCATGTCTATCCCGTCTTTCATGGTTTCAAGGGCGGCAAGGGCGCCGCGACCCTGATCGGGGTGGTGCTGGGCCTGATGCCGATGGGGGCGGCGTGGGTCTTCGCCGGCTGGCTGCTCGTGCTGGTCCTGACGGGCTATGTGGGGCTCGCCACCTTGTGCGCGGCGCTCGTCGCGCCGGTCTATGTGGCCGCCGCCATCCCCGCCGGCCTGGCCTCCCCGCTGGGCGCCTTCGCGCTGATCATGGCGGCGTTCGTCTTTTACACCCATCGCGAAAACATCCGGCGGCTTCTGGGCGGCAACGAAAACCGCTTCGAGCGCGTGATGCTGCTGCGGCGGCTGCGAGGCTAGGGCATGACCGCCGACGGCGCCGAGCTGTCAGAGGCGCAGGGTCGGCTGATCCGCGCCCTGGCGCCGGGCGAGATCGTCTCGGGGGCCGATCTCGCGCGCATCCTCGGTGTCAGCCGCACGGCGGTCTGGAACCGTCTGCATCGGCTCGCGGCGCTGGGCGTCACGGTCGCGTCGGTGCGGGGGCGTGGCTACCGGCTGGCCGCGCCGCTCGAGCTGCTGGACCGGGACCTCATCCTGGCGGGACTTGCGCCCGAGATCGCGGCCCGGATCGGGGCGTTTCACCTGCCCTTTGCCGTCGACTCCACCAACGCGGCGCTGCTGCGCCTGCCCGGATCGCCGCAGCCGCGCGTCTGCCTCGCCGAATATCAGTGGGCGGGGCGGGGTCGCCGCGGCCGCGCCTGGCAATCGCCTCTGGGCGCCCAGATCCCCCTGTCGATCGGTTATGGCTTTGCCGCGCTGCCCGCCGACTTCGCCGGTTTGGGTCTGGCCGTCGGCGTGATGGCGGCGCAGGCCTTGCAGCGGCTGGGCGCCCCGGACATCGGTCTGAAATGGCCCAACGATCTTCTCTGGCAGGGGCGCAAGCTCGGCGGCGTGTTGATCGAATTGCGGGGCGAGGCGGGCGGGCCCTGCGATGTCGTGGTGGGCGTCGGGGTCAATGTGCAGCTTCCCGACCCGCCCGCGGGCCTGATCGACCAACCCTGGACGGATCTCGGCCGCATCCTGGGAGGCGCCCGACCCCACCGCAACCGCGTCGCCGCGGCCCTCATCGGCGCCTTGATCCCCGGGCTGGATCGCTTTGCGGAGGAGGGGCTGGCGCCGTTCCTCGCGGCGTTTCGCCGTATCGACGTGCTGGCCGGCCGGCGGGTCCGGGTGGAACAGCGCGGGGACTGGCTGGAAGGCATCGCGCGGGGCGTCAGCGAACGTGGCGCCTTGCTGCTCGAAGACGCTGCGGGCATCCGGCCGTACTGGTCCGGCGAGGTGAGCGTGCGGGAGCTCGGCCGATGAGGCTGTTGCTGGATCTGGGCAATAGCCGGATGAAATGGGCTGCGCACGCGCCGGGCGCGCCGGATTTCATCGCACGCGGCGCGGTGCCGTACGGGGCCGGGTCGATCGTGGATCGATGGCCGCTGGCGCAGCCGCCGGAAGCGGTCTGGCTGTGCAGCGTGGCCGGTCCAGCGCGGACCGAGGCCGTGGCGCAGACCGTGAGCCGGTCGTGGGGCGCGCCGGTACACCCGATCGCCTCTCAGCCCGCGGGCTTCGGCGTGCGTACGGCCTATGCCGAACCGCAGCGGCTGGGCGCCGATCGCTGGGCGGCGCTGGTGGGCGCGCGATCGCTCGGCTCAGGCCCGGTCTGCATCCTCGGTCTGGGTACGGCGCTGACCGGCGATCTGCTGGATGCGCAAGGCCGGCACCTGGGCGGCATCATCGCGCCGGGACGGCAGTTGCTCCGGCGCAGCCTGCGCGCCGGCACGGCGCAGGTCGTCACGGACGCGCCGGCACCGGAGGTCGAGGACGGCGAGGAGGGTGTGGGTCGCACGACCGATGACTGCGTCGCCTGGGGCGTGACCCACAGCCTGATCGGTTGCTGCGCGCGCATTGCGGAAGTGGCGCGGGCGCGCCTGGGCGCCGATGTGGCGCTGCTGCTGACCGGCGGCGATGCGTCCTGGGCGCAGCCGCTGTTGCCCTTCGCGAGCCGGATCGAGCCCGATCTGGTGCTCCGGGGGCTGGCGGTGATCGCCGATGACTAGTGTCCTGCGCATGGTGGTGTTGAGTCTGGTCTTGGGCGCGCTATTGCTCGGCGTCTGGCAGTTGCGCTCGCGGGAACCGCGAGGCTCCGAGCGGCCCGTCGCGGCGCTGCAGCCGCTCGTCGCGAACACCGCTGCGCCGCCGATGACCGCCTCGGCACAGACCGAAAGCCCCGCGGTCGCCGCCGGAGAGGAAGCGCCTGCGCCGGCCGACCCGTCGCCGGTCCGGTGCTGGCGGATCGGTCCCCTGGACGAGATCGCGTTGCGCGCCGCGAAAACGCGTTTCGCAGCGCCGGAATTCACTGCCGCCGTCGCGCAGGAGGTGCAGCGCGACAAGGTGGCCGACTGGATTTACCTCCCGCCCCGGCCCACGCTCGCGGCAGCGCGCGAGGAGGAACGGCGCTTGCGCGATTTGGGTGTCCAGGATCTGGCGGTGGTGACCAGTGGCATGATGCGCAACGGGCTGTCGCTCGGGGTCTACGCGGAGGCGGGCGGCGCGCTGCGACGCATGGCGGAATTGAGGAGTCTGGGCGTCGAGGCCCGGATCGAGCCCCGTTACCGGGAGCGGCAGCGGGCCTATCTGAGGGTTCGCGCGGTCGAGGCGCCCCGCTTTGCCGGGGTGGCGGTGGTTCGAACCGCCGAATGTCCCCCGTGACGATCGGATCGGCACAGGTTTCAGGTGGGTCTTGAGAAGATCGGCCGATCGGTCGACAACCAAGCGGGCAGCACTCCCTATTTCTTGAAGCGGACACGGCACATGAGCGACGGCGAACAGCTTGATCGACCGGCCCTGCAGCAGCGGGCCGATTCCGGGACCGGGGCGGAACCGATCTCGAGCCAGGCGTTGCAGGTACTGCGACCCAAGCGCCGCAACCTGCTCGACGGCTTCGTCGACATCGGCGACTTCAAGACACGCCCTGCCGGTACCATCGACTTCCGGCAGGTGTGGGCGCGCGCGTCGAGCCGCCTGACCCCCTATTGCTTCGACGCCACCAAAGAGCGGGTCGTCTTTGTCGAGACCCGCGAGCCGATCGATCTGACCGAGGATCATCCCTTCTTCTACGAGGCGCAGCGTCGCCACGCCGGCATGCTTTATGCAGTGCCCTACGCGGGGGTGGTGGCGCTCGCCGAAGAGACGTCCGCAGGCTGGCGCGACACGCCGGTCGTGTTCCTCCACAGCACGGGTCGGTGCGGTTCGACCCTGCTGTGCCGGCTGCTGGGCGATGCCGCGGCGACGGTGTCGGTGTCGGAACCGGATTTCTACAGCCAGCTCGTCCTGTTGCGCGATGGGGCAAGCCCGGCCGCCGAGGCGCGGCTTGGCGCC
>JAJXTQ010000449.1 GCA_021783685.1 Pseudomonadota bacterium
CCGCGCTGGGCCAAAGTGAAGACGTCACCCTGCTCGACGGCGGCACCCTCTCGTTCACCCTGGCAGGTCCCATCGAGGAGGCCGACGCGCTGATCGTCGTCGACGCCGCCAATATCAAGAACAAGCCCGGTGAATGGGCACTGCTGGAAGGCGAGGACATGGACGCGTTCCTGATGAGCAACCGCAAGGCCTCGGTGCACGAGGTCGGGTTGACCGACCTGCGCGCCATCGCGATCCTCGCCGGCCACTGGCCGGAGAAGCGCGCCCTGCTGGCCATCCGGCCGCAGACCATCGACTGGGGCGAACAGCCCACCGCTGCCGTCGCCGCCGCCATCCCGCCCGTTTGCGCTGCCATCGTGGAACAGATCCGGGAGTGGCAGCGTGTCGCTTGAAGCCATTCCGATCCACGTCGTTCCGCCCGGCGAGCCCGGCCTGACGGGCAATGCGCCGCCGCTGCTGCGCGAGCTGCTCGAAATGGTGCACCGCCTGATCGAGACCGGCGAGACATCCGCCATCGATCTTACCGCCCTGCCGCTGACGCCGGCCGATCTCGACTGGCTGCGCGACATGCTGGGCGAGGGCGAGATCGTCATCGCCCTGCAGGCCAGCGGCGACTCCACGCTCGCCGAGACGTCCTGTCCCGGCGTCTGGTGGGTAACGCATCACAACGAACAGGGCGTGGTCACCTCGCAGTTCATCGAAGTGGCTTTCGTGCCCGAACTGGCCAGGGCCCACCCGCAGGACGTGGCGCTCGGCCGGGACCATCTGGAGTCGCTGATTTCCGATCTCTAGGGCGGCTTGCGCAGCAAGATTACAAGACAGGAGGCAGCATCATGCAGGGTACGTTGATCGATACACTCGCCCGGCGCGGCATCACCCGCCGCACCTTTCTCAAGTACTGCGCCACGCTGGCCTCGATGATGGCGCTGCCGCCCGCTGCCGGGCGGGCCATGGCCGAGGCGATGGCGGCGGCGCGGCGGCCGTCGGTGATCTGGCTGCCGTTCCAGGAATGCACCGGCTGCACCGAGTCGATCACCCGCTCGCACTCGCCGACGATCGAGGGCATGATCTTCGACATGGTGTCGCTCGACTACCAGGAAACGCTGATGGCCGCCGCCGGCCACCAGGCCGAGGAAGCCCGTCACGCGGCGATGAAGGAAAACCACGGCAAGTACCTGCTGATCGTCGACGGCTCGATCCCGCTGGATCTCGACGGCGCCTATTCCTGCATCGGCGGACGATCCAACCTGGACATCCTGAAGGAAGCCGCCGAGGGCGCAGCCGCCATCGTCGCGATGGGCTCGTGCGCCTCGTTCGGCGGCATCCCCAAGGCCAACCCGAACCCGACCGGCGCGGTGTCGGTGTCCGACATCGTCAAGAACAAGCCGATCGTCAACATTCCAGGCTGCCCGCCGATCCCGGTGGTGATGACCGGCGTGCTGGCGCACTACCTCACCTTCGGCAGCCTGCCGGAACTCGACGACAAGGGGCGCCCCAAGGCCTTCTTCGGCGAGACCATCCACGATCGCTGCTACCGCCGCCCGTTCTACGACCAGGGCAAGTTCGCCAAGACCTTCGACGACGAAGGGGCGCGCAACGGCTGGTGCCTGTTCGAACTGGGCTGCAAGGGGCCGGTGACGCACAACGCCTGCGCCACGGTCAAGTGGAACGGCGGCACCTCGTGGCCGGTGGAATCGGGCCACGGCTGCCTCGGCTGTTCGGAGCCGGATTTCTGGGACGGCGGCGGCTTCTACAAGGCACTGTCGGCGCCGGCCGACCCGCTCAGGATCGCCGCTGCCGCAGCGGTGGCCGGCGCGGCGGCGGGCGTCGCGGTCAGCTTCGCCAACCGTGCCAAGAAGAGCGCCGCCAAGGCCGCGCATGAAACGACCACGCTGGCCGACCTGGAGAAATGAGCATGAACGAACTGCAATTCCTGACCTGGATGCGCGGTCCCGGCCTCGACATCGCGGTGGGCATCTTCCTGCTCGGCGTGCTGTGGCGCCTGGTCGAGATCTACACCCTCGGCCGCAAG
Source organism: Pseudomonadota bacterium (assembly GCA_021783685.1). Next base: position 2,033 of record JAJXTQ010000449.1, read on the forward strand.
AAGGACCTCGCCCCGGCGCGCCACGCCGCCGGCGCATCCGGCCTGCACACCGTGTTCCGCCGCTCGCTGCCGCCGCAGGGGATGCTCAAGCGCTCGCCGGTGAGCTACATCGGCGGCTACATCTTCCACATCGGCCTGGCGATCGTCGTGTTCCTGTTCGCGCCGCACATCCTGCTGATCAAGAACCTCACCGGCCTGTCGTGGCCCGGCCTGCCTTCGCAGTTTGTCGACCTGGTGGCGGTGGTGACGATGGCAGCGATGGTGGTGATGCTGGTCGACCGCATCAACAAGCCGGTCAAGCGCTTCCTCAGCACCTTCGAGGACTGGTTCACCTGGGCCGTGACCTTCCTGCCGGTGCTGACCGGCTGGATGGCGGTGCAGCACCTGCTGCTGCCGTACACGACGATGCTGGCGCTGCACATCCTGTCGGTCGAGATCCTGCTGGTGGTGCTGCCGTTCACCAAGCTGTTCCACGCGTTCACGCTGTTCGGCTCGCGCTGGTACAACGGCCGGGTCAATGCGCACAAGGGGGTACCGGTATGAGCAGGGAGCAGGGGCCCCGCCACGCGGGGATGCGACCGGCCGCGAATGCTGGTAGCGACCGAACGGATAGCGCAGCCCGGACT
>JAJXTQ010000450.1 GCA_021783685.1 Pseudomonadota bacterium
GGGCGGCGATGCGGCGAAATGCAAGGCAATCGGCCCGCAAATTGAGCTAATGAGCGAGTGCTGCAATCATTGTCCGTCGCCGCTCATCCGATAGCAGTAGAGTCTGGTGGCACGTCGGTCGCAGACTTCGATGACGTGTTCGGGAGCCACTCCCGGGACGGCAAAACTGTTGGCCACCAGCAGCGCTCCGGGACGCATCTCGGTGCGTGCCTTGGCGATCAGGCGCGGCATCGGCACCGGCGAGAGGAAGGCATAGACGAGATCGAAACGATCGAGGCGAAGCCGCCAGAAATCGCCGTAGCGTATCTTCAGGTTCGCCCGGCCGATGCCGGCCAGCTTGGCCCAAAGCCAGGGCAGGGGGGCGTGCTCGATGCCGACGAAGGCGCAGTCTGGCCGACTGGCCGCGAGCCGGCGTAGCAGACCGCCGTCGCCGCAACCCAGGTCGATGACCTGGCAGGGGGCATCGGGCAGTACGGCCACGAGCGCTTCCGCGGTGGCGGCGTTGGAGAGATAGAGCGGTACCTGGCTGCGGTCGGTGCGCCAAAAGACCAGCAGCAGAGCGATAAAGCCGGCGAAATACCAGAGCGGCGCGATGCCCAGATCCTGGCCCAGTTGGGTGAGCCAGAGCGCCGCCGGCAGGAAGCCCAGATGGATGCCCAGCCACCACTTCGGCGCCCCCAGCCTGGCGCTGACCATTGCCGCGCAGGCACCCTGTATCGCCGCAACGGCGAGCGGTACCGCGAACAGCCTGGGCTGGACGATCTGGATCAGGGAGACGGCGATTACGCCGCCCAGAACCTGGGCGAGAGCGGCGGTACGCAGCGGCGACATGAGGGCGGTCGCGTGCCCCTCAGCCGGGTGGCAGGATCTTTCCGGGGTTCATCAGATCGTTCGGGTCGAGTGCGCGCTTCACCGCGCGCATCACAGCGAGGGCGGCATCGCCGTGCTCGCGCACCATGTATTTCTGCTTGCCGATGCCGATGCCGTGTTCGCCGGTGGAGGTGCCTTCCATTTCCAGGGCGCGTTCGACCAGTCTGGCTGAAAGTTCGTGGACCCGCGCGACCTCGGCGCCGTCGCCGGGATCGACCAGCAGCACCAAGTGGAAGTTGCCGTCGCCGACGTGACCGAGCAGTGGCGCGATCAATCCGGAAGCCGCGACGTCGGCAACGGTGGCAGTGATGCAGTCGGCCAGCCGCGAGATCGGCACGCAGACGTCGGTGGTCAGCGCCCGCGCCCCCGGTTTCAGGCCCAGGCAGGCGTAATAGACGTCGTGACGAGCCTGCCATAGGCGGGTTCTGTCCTCGGGGCGGGTTGCCCATTCGAAGTCCATGCCGCCGTGTTCAAAGGCGATGGCTTGCACCGTCCGGGCTTGCTCCTCGACGCCGGCGGGCGAACCATGGAACTCGAAAAACAATGTCGGCGCCTCGCGCAGCGTCGTCTTGCTATGGCGGTTGATGGCCTTGATCGCCAGTGCGTCGAGCAACTCGATGCGCGCCACCGGCACGCCGAGCTGGATCGTTTGGATCACGGTGCCGATCGCCTCGGCGACACTCGGAAAGGCGCAAACTGCGGACGAGATCGCCTCGGGCACAGGATACAGACGGACGGTGAGCTCGGTGATGATGCCGAGCGTACCCTCGGAGCCGATGAACAGCCGGGTCAGATCGTAGCCGGCGGCCGACTTCTTGGCGCGGCTGCCGGTCTTGACGATGGCGCCATCGGCGGTCACCACGGTCATCGCCAGGACGTTGTCGCGCATAGTGCCGTAGCGCACGGCATTGGTGCCCGAGGCGCGGGTCGCCGCCATGCCGCCCAGGCTGGCGTCGGCGCCTGGATCGATGGGGAAGAACAAGCCCGTGCCGTGCAAAACGGCATTCAGCTGCTTCCTCGTCACGCCTGGCTGCACCGTCGCGTCGAGATCCTCGGAGCGCACGGCGAGCACCGCATTCATGCCCGAGAGGTCGATCGAAAGGCCGCCGCGGATCGCCAGCAGATGTCCCTCCAACGAGGTGCCGGTGCCGAAGGGGACGATCGGGATGCGGTGGGCGCGGCAGATCTGCACGGCCTCCGCGACCTCGGCGGTACTCTGCGCGAACAGGACTGCGTCGGGCGGCGCCGGCGGCAGGGACGACTCGTCCTTGCCGTGGTGCGCTCGGACCGATGCGGAGGTGGAGAAGCGGCCGCCGAAACGCTCGCGCATGGCGGTGATGAATTGCGGCGGCGGCGGTACCTGCGCGGTATCATGACGGACATTCATGGCGGGAGCGAACGAAGTCTTCGGTGCGGCGGATTCTACCCGGCTTTGTCTGGACCGGCGGGCACCGGGAGGGGAAGTCTCCGGAAGGCTTGACTTTCCCCGGCAAAGAGCTCAAAATTAGCCGTTTCGCTGGAGGGGTTCCCGAGCGGTCAAAGGGAGCAGACTGTAAATCTGCCGGCTCTGCCTTCGAAGGTTCGAATCCTTCCCCCTCCACCAACAGTGACGAGAGTAGTACCGGCAGAACGGGGAGCGGGTTGGTTTTGGGGTTTCGCAGAGTTTAGGGATCGGGCGGGTGTAGCTCAATGGTAGAGCAGAAGCCTTCCAAGCTTATGACGAGGGTTCGATTCCCTTCACCCGCTCCAGGTTTTGGCGTTTTAGGTTTTCGGGCCCATGTAGCT
>JAJXTQ010000451.1 GCA_021783685.1 Pseudomonadota bacterium
TGCAACCGACCGTCAGATCGGCGGCATGCTCGAGGTGATAGGCAACCATCGGGCCGTAATCCATCTTGTAGATGTGATCGCCGGCCAGGATCAGCACGTAGCTCGGATTGTGGTTGCGGATGATGTCCAGGTTCTGGTACACCGCGTTGGCGGTGCCGAGATACCAGGAGGTCTCGATTCGTTGCTGCGCCGGCAGCAATTCGACAAACTCGCCGAATTCGCCGCGCAGGAACCCCCAGCCTTTCTGGATATGCTGGATCAGCGAGTGGGATTTGTACTGGGTAAGCACACCGATGCGGCGGATGCCCGAATTGATACAGTTGGACAGCGGGAAGTCAATGATGCGGAACTTGCCGCCGAAGGGCACGGCGGGCTTCACCCGCCATTCCGTCAACTGCTGAAGACGGCTGCCGCGCCCACCGGCCAGGATCAGCGCCAGCGTGTCGCGCGTGAGCCGGCTGACAAACCGCGCGCTGCTCTCTTTGATCATCCGTTCAGTTCCCTATTTCGGAGCCTGACGCCCGTAGGCATCACACCGGCAATTCCGGCGTCCCGGCCACGGTGGTTACCCTGTCCGCTTTCCGCGCGGCAGGCACATTCATTCATGCCAAGTCGTATTGAAACACAAATCGGGGCGTCCTGCGTGCCTATCAAGGGGCAGGTCACTATACCCCCGGGCGCAGGGCACCACCGTCCGGCCCGCTGGGCACGCACGGACCACACTGTGCGGCGTGGATTACCGGACAACGCCTCGGGTAAACTGCACGCTGCCTTCCCAAAGTCATCCAGAAACAGCCGATGCTGAAAGTCCTGTTCGTCGCCAGTGAGGCGCACCCGCTGATCAAAACAGGGGGCCTCGGCGACGTCGCCGGCAGTCTGCCCGCCGCTCTGCAGGCGCAGGGTTGCGATGTGCGCCTGCTGCTGCCGGGATATCGCGCAGCCCTGGAGCGCGCCGGCAGCGTGGAATCGGTGGCGCAGATCGCCCTGCCGCAGATTGCCGCGGACGTCCGTCTGCTCGAAAGCCGCCTGCCCGGTACCGGGGTCAAAACCTGGCTGGCCGACTACCCCCCGGCTTTTGACCGGGCGGGAGGCCCCTACCTCGATCCGCTCGGCCATCCGTGGGCAGACAATGCCGAACGCTTCGCCCTGCTTGCGCGGGTCGCTGCCGCCATCGCACTCGGCGAGGCCGGCATCTCCTGGCGCCCGGACGTGGTCCATGCCAACGACTGGCAGACGGGCCTGACGCCGGTGTTCATGATGGATGCTCCGCGACGGCCCGCGACCGTCTTCACGATCCATAACCTCGCCTATCAGGGGCTGTTCGACAGGACCATGCTCGCGAGACTGGGGCTGCCCGCGTCCTTGTGGACCCTGCATTCGCTCGAGTTCCACGGTCAGGTCTCCTTCATCAAGGGAGGGCTGGTCTATGGCGACATGCTGAGCACGGTAAGTCCGACGTACGCGCGCGAAATCCAGACTCCGGCTCTGGGGTTCGGGCTCGACGGCTTGCTGAGGCACCGGACGGAACGCCTGGTCGGCATCCTCAACGGCATCGACGACCGCGAATGGGATCCAGCATGCGATCCGCGCATCACCCGCAACTATGACATCGGCCGGATCGGCGACAAGCGTGACAACAAACGCGCCCTGCAGATCGAAAACGGCCTTGTGCCGGATCCGAAGGCACCCCTGATCGGCATGGTCAGCCGCCTGGTGCGTCAGAAAGGCGTCGACCTGGCTCTGGATGCGGTACCCTATCTGATGCAGGAGCGGGCACAGATCATATTTCTCGGGAGCGGGGAACACGACTACGAGAATGCGCTGACGGCGCTCGCCGCCCGCCATCCCGGCCGGATGGCGGTGCGCCTCGGCTATGACGAAACGGCGGCCCATCGCATCGAAAGCGGTGCCGATATGTTCCTCATGCCGTCTCGTTTCGAGCCCTGCGGCCTCAATCAACTGTACAGCTTGCGCTACGGTACGGTGCCGATCGTGCGGCGGGTCGGGGGTCTTGCGGACACGGTTGTGGATGCCAGCAAAGAGAACCTGCGCGCGGCCGTGGCCACCGGGATCGTATTCGATGGCGACAGCCGGGAAGCCCTGGCTGCGGCCCTGGCACGTGCCCTGACGCTTTACGGCGACCCGCACGGCTGGCGCCGCCTCATGGTCCGCGGCATGCGACAGGACTTCAGCTGGCGCGCAAGCGCGCAATCCTATATCGATCTGTATGAATCCGCCCGGAAACTGCGCCCCTGAGCGGCGCCGGACCTCAGGACCCGGCGGTGGTATCGCGATAGTGCATATCCACCCAGCAACGTGGCAGCGGCTCCCCTGACAGGAAAACCAGGTCAGGCTTTTTGAACATTGCCGGTTCCTGCATTTCCTCGCCGGCGTGGTAGCGCCCGGCAACCCGGCTCTTGAACGGGTCGAACAGCGCGTCGACATCCAGGATCTCGACGATATCGTGATTGGTCTTGTGTCTCAGAAACATGAAACTCCTCCTGCTGCCAGAGCCGCACCGCAACCCGGCTATTCGCTGTCATGACCGTCAATCTGGTCCCGATCCTGGTCTCCGGTCCCGATCCTGGTCTCTGGGATGCCATGATGCCGATACCGCACAGATGCGACATTGACGCCGATCAACCCAGCCTGCAG